>JALQYJ010000093.1 GCA_023254175.1 Runella sp.
GCAGTTTTATGCGACATTTAAAAAAGCGATTGCAGTACTGAAAAATGAAGAGTACGACTATTATATCGACGTGCGCACTTCCAATGCGGTTTCTCATTTTGTCCTGCCCTTTACGCAAGTTAAAAAAGCAATTGGATTTAACCGCAGAGGACAAGGTGGATTGCTTGATGTGGAATTGACATTGCCAGAAAATACGTGTTTCCACCATTTCGACACTTATGCGGCATTGTTGAAAGAAATGGGTATTGAGGCGGTATTGGAAGAGGTAAAGCCGTACTTCCCTATTTTACCCACTATTTCGTGGCAGACAATTGGGGCAAAACTCCCCTCGCCGTTAACAAAGCCCTATGTGATGTTATTTCCTGAAACTGGGGAGTCGCATCGGCAGATGAGCCTTTCCTTTTGGGCGGATATTGTGAAACGATTGTTGAAAGAATCCCCTTTTTCGGTGGTTTTTTGTGGTCAAACGGACCTATCATCAAATATCATTGACGAAATAAAACGAACGATAGGGGAAGCAAAGCGACTTATTAATGCGTCTCGGGTATTATCTATTCATGAGCTGGGGTATGTCGCTAACGAGGCAACTTACGCCTTGACTCTCGATTCCTTCCCTGAACATTTGACGTGTATTTTTTGTAAAACCATTACCGTTTACCGTGTTTCTGGCTTGCCGTTCTTCCCGATTGCTAACTTCCCCACGTTGCTTTTTCACGGCCATCGGCCCAGCGTAGGAATAGAGTATGTTCGTAAAAATGTTGAAATTTATTACTATTCCGAAACGGACATTCCTGAGGTGAAGAATAAGATTGCGGAACGAATACTACTAGAAAAAGTTATGGTTTAGTCGGGTTACTCACAACCCGACCGATTCACCTTTACCATTCAAATACATACTCTCCACTTCCCACTTCCAAAGCACCTTCTACTACCTTGATGCGCTGGGTTTGCGCAATTTGATTTAACTTATCTGCATCAATAGCAGGAAGCTTAACAAGGGCTTTTGAATTGGCTGGCACGCTTATTTTTAAAGTGGTTTTTCCGTTTTGCTGTTCCCACGACGAAGCTATCGTCCCATAGGGAGATTCATAAGTAGCTTTGGTGGAAGTAAACCCGCCGCCAGGTTTGGGGGCAATCACAAATTTTTTGAAACCAGGCTCTACCAAATCAATCCCTGCCATGTTTTGATACATCCAATCGCCAATGGCCCCGTAGGCATAATGGTTGTATGAGTTCATGCTAACATCCTGAAAACTTCCGTCGGGCTTAATGCCATCCCAGCGTTCCCAAATTGTGGTTGCGCCTTTCTTGACGGGGTAGAGCCACGAGGGGTACGTTTCTTGATTAAGAAGGTCGTAAGCGACGTCGTTTTTCCCAAAACGAGTCAGTACGTGGCACAAATAAGGTGTACCCAAGAAGCCCGTCGTAAGGTGGTTGCCGTGTCGCTTTATGTCTTGCACAAGGCGCTCAACTGCCTGAGGACGAAGATTTTCGGGTAATAAATCGAAATGAAGTGCCAATACATAGGCTGTTTGGGTATTACAAACCAACCGACCATTGGGCGAAACGTATTCTTGTAAAAAGGCTTTTTTGATGTTTTGAGACAATTCCCCGTATAAGACTGCATCGGTGGCTTTGCCCAGGGTAAGTGCCGCTTTGGACGTTAGATTGGCCGAATGGGCAAAAAAGGCCGTCGCAATAAAGTCGTTGTCCGTTACAGGCTCTCCAAATTGTGCGGTACCACGGTATGAAAGCCAGTCGCCGAAGTGTTCGCCGTTGGTCCAGAGGAGCTTAGTACCCGCGTTTTTGCGGACATACTCTACCCATTTTTTCATGGATTCGTACTGTGTTTCCAACAAACGACGGTCAGAATACACTTGATAAAGCGTCCAAGGGGCAATCGTAGCGACGTCAGCCCAACCTGCCGATGACTTGATGTCGTCGGGGTTTTTGTTTTGAATCACGTCGGGTACTACGTGCGGCACACCGCCGTTGGGCTTTTGGTCAATCGCCACGTCGCGCAGCCATTTGGTAAAAAAGCCTGCCACCTCTTTGTTGAACGTAGCGGTGCGGACGAATGCTTGGGCGTCGCCTGTCCAGCCTAGGCGTTCGTCACGCTGTGGGCAATCGGTAGGCACGTCCACAAAATTGCCAATTTGTCCCCAAACAATATTTTTTTGGAGTTGATTGACCAGTGGTTTTGACGTTTCAAACGTTCCTGAATTGGGAAAATCAGAGTGAATGACTACCCCTGTGAGGTTATCGAAGGTGGGTGGCTTGGGAAGACCTTCGATGCGGGCGTAGCGAAAACCCATGAACGTAAAACGAGGTTCATAGACTTCGATACTGTCACCTTTCAGGATATAATTGAGTTCGCATTTGGCCGATCGGAGGTTGGCGGTGTAAAAATTGCCTTTTGGGTCGAGGATTTCGGCGTGAGTAATGCGGATTTTGGTGCCAGCAGGGCCTTGCACGCGTAACCGAACCCATCCTACCATATTTTGGCCAAAATCATAAACGGTTTCTCCTGCTGGTGTCGTAAAAACCTTGATGGGCTTCAACTCTTGGGTGCGCCGAACTGGCGGGCCTGCGGGAGCAATGAGGTTGTCTTTGGGATAATTACCAACACGAACGTTCCACCACGTACTTTCGTCGAAACCTACGGACGCCCAGCCTTTTTTCTCCAAACGCGCATCATAAGTTTCGCCGTGGTAGAGGTCATTTTCGCGGACGGGGCCGTTGTTGGTAGCCTTCCACGTTTCGTCTGTACCAATGATTTGTTCGGTTCCGTCTTCGTAGTTAATCACCAATTGACTCAGCAGGGCGACCCGTTCCCCCCAAACGTTGCGGTTGTTTTCCCAAACCAAATACCCACGGTACCAGCCATCGCCGAGCATGGCACCAATTGCATTATTTCCTGCTTGAATAAATGCTGTGACATTGTAAGTAAAATACTGAATGCGAGCTTGGTAGGAAGTCCAGCCTGGCCTGAGGACGTCTTTGCCGATACGTTGGCCATTGATGTACATTTCGTTGAGTCCACGGCTGGTAACGTACAAACGGGCAGAAGCTATCTTGCCTTTGGGTTTGGTGACAAACTCTTTGCGGAGAAGCGAAGCGGGCTGTTGCTTTTTGAAATTAATTCCTTCTTTTTCGGGTTCAATCCAATTGGCTTGCCAGTCGGAAGAGGCTAAAAGTCCCATTTCAAAGAAATTAATGGTTGATTCGGCTACATTTCCATAATTATCGACGACTTTGACTTTCCAGAAATACCGTTGGCGACTTTGGAGGTCAGGGCCTTGATAATCAATCAGGTGGGAGGCATCAGAAGCAACATCACCCGATTGCCAAATGAGCCCTTTTTGGGAAAATTTATTGTCTTTCGAGACTTGGATTTGATATGATTTTTGGAAGGTATTACGCTCGGTAGAAAAGAGTTTCCAGCTAAAACGAGGAAGGAAGGCATCGATACCAACGGGGTTGGTTTTGTACTCCACCCGTAGCTGCTCGACGCGCAAAGGGGAGGGCGGAGGTGTTTGTCCAAGTACGGAAAGCGAAAAACACAAAAAGAACAACAAAAAACGATTCATTGGGGAAAACGATTGATTTACTAGATAAAGGTCAAATGGGGAGTAATCTACACAAAAGACCTGCGAAGAATACCAAAAAAGCGGCGGCCAGTTCTAAACTGACCGCCGCTTTCCAAACTGTTAACGATTGATACCGTGCGGAGCGCCTTACAGAGGGTTGTGAGCAACCCTTTATAACTATTAGTGCTTAAAGTGACGAACGCCCGTTGTCACCATCGCCATGCCGTTGGCGTCGCAGTAGTCAATCGAATCTTTGTCGCGGATAGAGCCACCTGGCTGCACCACTGCGGTTACGCCTGCATTGTGCGCGATTTCTACGCAGTCGGCAAACGGGAAGAACGCATCCGAAGCCATTACCGAACCTTTCAAGTCAAAGCCAAACGACTTTGCTTTTTCAATCGCCTGACGAAGGGCATCCACGCGTGACGTTTGACCCGTACCACTCGCAATAAGTTGGTTTTCATTGGCCAATACAATCGTGTTTGATTTAGTGTGTTTACACACTTTCAACGCAAACTCTAATGCTTTTACTTCGGCGTCAGTAGGAGCTACTTTCGTCACCGTTGTAAATTGAGAAGCGGTTTCTACCACCAAATCTTTATCTTGTTCGAGTACCCCGTTCAAGATAGTTTTAAACATCTTAGTAGGGAGCTCGATAGCTTTACGCTGGAGAATAATGCGGTTTTTCTTCGATTGTAACAACGCCAACGCATCAGCTTCGTAGGCAGGTGCAATCAAAATCTCCATGAAAAGTTTGTTAAGTTCTTCGGCCGTTGCCAAGTCTACCGTTGTGTTGGTGATAATCACGCCACCAAAAGCCGAAACAGGGTCGCAAGCCAAGGCATTTACGTAAGCCTGGTGAGCAGTAGCCGCCGTAGCTACGCCACAAGCGTTTGTATGTTTAATAATTGCAAAGGTTGGTTCATTGCCAAACTCGTCAATGAGCGAAACGCAAGCGTCAACATCGACTAAGTTGTTGTATGACAACTCTTTTCCGTGAAGTTTGTCAAACATCGCATCCAAATCCCCGTAAAACGTCGCCGCTTGGTGCGGGTTTTCGCCGTAGCGAAGGGTTTGTTGTTGACAGTTTGCCGTTTGCAGTTCAGGAAAATTACTAACAGGCTGGTTCAAAAACCACTGATTAATCGCGGTGTCATAATGGCTAGTGGTGGCAAAAGCCTCTTGTGCATAACGGCGACGGTCGGCGAGGTCAGTGGCACCGTCTTTTTCGGTAAGAATGTTGAGCACGTCAGCGTATTGATTCCGCGACGAAACGATGAGAGAATCTTGGAAGTTTTTAGCACCTGCCCGAATCAATGAAATACCTCCAATGTCGATTTTTTCGATGATGTCTTCGGCAGTAGCCCCCGAAGCAACGGTTTCCTCAAAAGGATATAAATCGACAACCACCAAGTCAATCGATGGAATGTTGAACTGAGTGGCTTGAGCCAAGTCGCTAGCGTCGTCACGACGGTACAAAATACCTCCAAAAACAGCAGGGTGAAGCGTTTTTACGCGGCCTCCAAAGATGGAAGGGTAGCCCGTAAGGTCTTCCACAGCAGTCACAGGAATTCCCATGTTTTCGATGAACGTCTGTGTTCCACCCGTGGAGTACAACTTTACGCCGTGTTGGTGGAGGAGTCTTACGATTGGTTCAAGACCGTCTTTGTAATAAACCGAAAGTAAGGCCGATTGGATTTTTTTCATTGGATTGGGAGTTTGCGCACTTCAAATTGTTGCTTCTAAATCGTGTTTTTGGGTTTAAAATGGTTTGATTATAAAGCAATTAGTGCGGTATATGGTGGTAAAATAACTAGGGATGACTTAGTTGTAAAAAATGAAGCCGCAAAATTACGGCTTTTATAACAAAAAATCGCCTTGTCGATGAAGACAAAGGCGATTTTTAGGGTAAAAAATGAGAATCAATTACCAAATTTTTACTCGGCTGGCTTCTGGACGGTACATTTTGTCGCTAGGTTGTACGCCAAATGCCTTGTAAAAAGGCTCAAAGTTGGACAATGGGCCGTTGGCGCGGAACTGCCCAGGAGAGTGCGGGTCGGTGTTGACTCTCAAGCGAAGGGCTTCATCGCGGAGTTTGGCTCGCCAAATTTGCCCAAAGGCCAAAAAGAAACGTTGGTCTGGCGTAAAACCGTCGATTTTTTCGTTTCCTTTACCTTGCTTCGTAAATGTCTTGAAGGCTTCGTAAGCGACCGAAAGCCCACCAATGTCGGCAATGTTTTCGCCTAACGTCAACTGACCTTTTACGTGTAAATTATCCAAGACGGTAAAGCCGTCGTATTGGTCAATCACCACTTGAGCACGTTGTTTAAACTGGTCGTTGTCGTCTTTTTTCCACCAATTCTTCAACATTCCCATGTAATTATACTGACGCCCTTGGTCGTCGAATCCGTGCGTCATTTCGTGGCCAATCACGGCACCGATGGCACCGTAGTTGAAGGCGTCGTCGGCTTCTGGGTCAAAGAAAGGCCACTGCAAAATCCCTGCTGGAAACGCGATTTCGTTGCGCAATGGGCTGTAGTAGGCGTTGACTGTTGGCGGGGTCATGCCCCATTCGGTTTTGTCAACAGGTTTGCCCAAACGACCCAACATTTCTTCGTAACGCCATTTGCTAAAGGCCCGCACGTTACCATAAAAATCGTTGCGTTTTACGTTAACCCCTTCGTACGTTTTCCATTTGGACGGGTAGCCAATTTTGGGCGTAAATGCTTTAAGTTTTCGTAGGGCTTCTACTTTGGTTTCAGCAGTCATCCAGTCGAGTTCATTGATACGTTTTTCAAACACCTTCTGAAGGTTTGCTACCAACTCATCCATGCGTTTTTTAGCTTCTGGTTTAAAGTGCTTGGCTACGTAAAGCTGCCCCAACAAATCGCCCGCAAGGTTGTCGGTAAGGCTCGAAATGCGTTTCCAGCGGTCTTGTTGTACTTTTTGCCCGTTGAGGGTTTTACCACTGTACTCAAAACTAGCTTCTACAAAAGGCTTGCTGAGGTAGTTAGCGGCGCCACTAATGACCGAAAACTTTATTTTGGCTTTCAGCGTTTCGATGTTAGTCTTAGGCAGCCATTCGTTGAGGGCTTCGTAGTACTTAGGTTGTGATACGATGATGCTATCGGTTGTCATGCGCATCGTTGTCAGTGCGCTCACCAAGTTGAGATTAGGCACTTTGGCGGAAAAATCCTTGGTCGCAAATTTGTTGTACATTGCCACTGGATTTCTCATCTCGATGCGACCCATGTGCGAAGTGGCGATTTGGGTTTCCAAAGCTAAAATATCGTCGGCCAATTGTTGGGCCTTGGCGGCGTCGGTGCCCGTGAGAGTAAACAGCGTTGCAATGTATTTTTTGTACGCATTCCGAACCTTGATAGTAGGCTCATCGGTCTTGGTATAATAGTCTTTTTCGGGAAGTCCTGTACCCGTTTGACGCATACTTACGATGTACGTATCGGGGTTTTTGGCATCTTGCCCAATGCTTGCACCTATGAATGTACTTCCGCCGTCTTGGGGATGATTGGCCGAATAACGGAGCAAATCTTCGTAGTTGTTGATTTTATCGATTTCGTTCAAAACGGCTTTAATGGGTTCGTAACCAAGTTTTTCGATGGCAATGGTATCCATGCCCGACGCAAAAAAGTCGCCAACGCGCTGTTTGACACTTCCCTTAGGAGATTTGCTCGCGGCGGCCTCTTCCAAAATGGCCTTGAGGTTTTTAGAATTGCTGTCACGAAGAATGTTGAACGACCCCCAGGCCGTTTCGGAGGCGGGAATGTCGGTTTTCTTTAACCAACCACCATTGGCATATAAAAAAAAGTCTTCGCGTGGGCTAACACTCAAATCCATGCCAGATAGGTCGAGTCCTCTGTTGGGTTTGGGATCGTCTAATTTGATGAATGCGACCGAGAGCGCGCCTGCGAGGATCCAACTTGCCGTAAATCGTAATTTTTCCATTTTTGGGTTGTTAGTTTGAATGATTGTTGGGCAAAATTCCTTAATATCAAAGGAAAACCGATGGCGTATGGGCCATTTTATGTACTAAACCGATGATTTTGTCGATAAATCAGTCTTTTATGTCATGTTCCAACCATCCCAAGGTAAAGTTAAAAACTTCCGATTTTTGAGGTTCGTTGTGAATTTCGTGATACATTCCATGCCACTTTTTGTAAGTCACTGTCGTGCCAACTCGCTGTGCAAACTCCTCACTGCCGGGTTGAGACGTGAGCAGGTCTTCGTCGCCGTGCATGATGAGGGTCGGGACAGGAATGTCACCGTCGTAGGAATTGAGAAAAGCAGCGGCTTCAAGTAGTCCAATGCTCGCGGAGGCAGTGATGGTACCATGAACCAACGGGTCTTTTTTATAAGCCTCCACCACGGCGGGGTCTTTGGAAATATGATCTTGTGCCAAACCGCTTCCTTGCGAAAATCCTGGGAGTATCTTGCGAAAAAGTTTACCAATGGTCACTAAAATAGGCTTTGGTTCAAACGCCAGTCTAATCCAAGGCCCTGTGGCAATCACGCCTTTGAGGGCAGGTTTGCGTCGAAGGGTGTAATTGAGAACCAAATTTCCTCCCATTGAATGTCCATAAAGGTAGATAGGTAGCTGAGGCGCTTGTTGTTGGGCATAGTTGAGGAGGGTTTCAATGTCATTGAGGTAGGCATCGTAAGTAGGAGCATGGCCACGTTTCCCCCCCGATTTACCGTGGCCTCGGTTGTCCATCGAAACGACGGAATAGCCGTTTTTGTTGAAAAAGTCAGCAAAATGAGCGTAGCGACCACTGTGTTCGCCAAATCCGTGAATGAGCACAATGACTGCCTTGGAAGAATGTACGAGCCAAGCGCGGGCAAAAAGCGAAGTGCCATCGTTGGCCGTGAGGGTAGTGGTAATGTCTGACATGGTTAAGGAGTTTTGGGGAAGATACAGAATTTGTGTTTATTCGGGATGCCGATACGGTGGACTGATTTCTATGTTCATTATGTAAAAAACTATCTGCTTTGAAATGAAGCCCCATCGGGGTGACCTCTTTTTCTACTAAGATTTAGCCTCGCTGATGCCATTTTTTTAATGCGTTTAACTTGAAGTCAAATGTAGATTAAAAAATTGATTGTGTGAGAAAAAGCGACTCCGCGCCTTTTTATAAATGGAAAGGCCACGATTTGACTTTTGAAGAAAATAAGAGATGAAATCAAAATGGATACTAACGGGGGCTGCGGCGGTTGTGCTATTGAGTTCCTTTTCGTTTTTGGGAATTTTTAGTCATCAAATTGACTTTAATGAGGAGGTAAAACCCATTTTGAACAAGCACTGTATGGCATGCCATGGTGGGGTTAAAAAAGCAGGAGGTGTGAGCTTTTTGTTTGAAAAAGACATGTACGAACCTGCCAAATCGGGGAAATTTCCAGTGGTGGCCGGAGACGCCGAGGAGAGCGAAATGATGCGTCGGATTTTACTTCCCGAAGGCCAGGAAGATAAAATGCCTAAAGACGGGCCTCCGCTTTCACCAGAAGAAGTCGAGATTCTTACCCAATGGATTGACCAAGGGGCTAAATGGGGCAACCACTGGGCGTATAACCGAGTCGAGCGCCCAAGTGTACCTTCTATTGGTAGCTTTTGGGCTCTATTGGGCTTCACCGAAGATGAGGAAACACGTTGGGCTAAAAACGAAATTGATCGCTTTGTCTTGGAAAAACTGCGCGAACAGCCGCTTAAACCTGCCTCCGAAGCCGACCGCGCCACGCTGATTCGTCGAGTGAGCTTGGACTTGACGGGGCTACCTCCGACGGATGCTCAAGTCCAGCGTTTTTTGAACGATACCTCTCCCAAAGCCTACGAAAATTTGGTGGATTCACTCTTGGCCTCGTCGGGCTACGGGGAACGCTGGGCGGGAATGTGGCTCGATTTGGCCCGTTATGCCGATACCAAAGGGTACGAACGCGATCCTGGGCGAAGCATTTGGCGTTACCGTGATTGGCTCATCAAGGCGTTTAACGAAGATAAACCCTACGACAAGTTTGTGGTGGAGCAACTTGCGGGCGATTTGTTGCCTAACCCGACGGATGCTCAGTTGATTGCGACGGGTTTTCACCGCAATACCATGAACAACGACGAGGGCGGAACCCAAGATGAAGAGTTTCGGGTAGCAGCGGTTATCGATCGAGTAAATACCACTTGGGACGTTTTTCAGGGAACTTCGTTTGGATGTGTGCAATGCCACAGTCATCCGTATGACCCGTTTACCCACGAAGAATACTACAAATATTTGGCGTTTTTTAATAACACTCGTGATGAAGACGTGACGAGCGATACGCCGACACTGCGTTTTTATGGAAAAGAAGATTCGGTGCGGGTTGTGAAAATTGAGCAGTGGATAAAAGCCCATCAAGGGAAAAATGGGATGAAATTGACCGATTTTCAGCGGTTTGCGCGGATTATGGAGCCGAAGGTCAATTCACACGATTTTGATCAACACGTCAATGCGTCGTTGTTGGATGCCAAATATTTTGGGATACAAGACCAAGGAACGGCGAGATGGCCCAATGTGACGCTGACGGGTAAAAATAGGTTGTTGCTAAACATTGGTACCAACGCGGAAAATGCGCTCTTACAACTTCACCAAGACAGTACGAAAGGGAAAGTGATTCTTTCTCTCAAATTATCAAAAGTAGGGGATACTGTGATGGTGCTGCCTGTGGCTCCTGATGGGGGGAAACGTTCGTTGTTTTGGACGCTCCATAGCCCCAAAACGCCCAAAGAATGGGTAAAAATCAAGTGGGCGGCGTTTCAGGAAGCTTTGCCAGGGAAAGACGAAGCAGGCTTTGCCGACGTAGAAAAATTGTACGCTGAAATTCTGACGGGTGGGGTGGAAAGCACGCCCATTATGTACGATGGTCACGGTGATTGGGCGCGTACGACACATGTTTTCGAGCGAGGTAATTGGACAGTCAAAGGCAAAAAAGTAAATCCTGACGTACCAAATCTCTTTAAAGAATCGGGAGCAAAAACTGCTTCCATGAAAAATCGCTTGGACTTGGCAAAATGGATGACATCTCGGGAGCATCCACTCACGGCGCGGGTGGCGGTAAATCGGATTTGGGAACAATTGTTCGGGACAGGTATTGTAGAAACAGTGGAGGATTTTGGCTCACAGGGAATTGCACCCACCCATCAAGAATTGCTCGATTGGCTGTCGGTTGAGTTAATGGAAACGCACCAATGGAGCCTTAAAAAACTGCTCAAACAAATCACGCTTTCGGCTACTTACCGACAAAGTGCCGCCGTTACTCCCGAAAAATTAGCCCAAGACCCCTTCAATAAATGGCTGTCGCGGGGGCCACGGGTGCGCCTTTCGGCTGAGCAAATTCGTGACCAATTATTGGCTATAAGTGGTTTGTTATCACACAAAATGTACGGACGTAGCGTGATGCCCTTGCAGCCCGATAATATTTGGCTTTCGCCTTACGATGGGGCAAAATGGCAACTGAGTGCAGGAGAAGACCGCTACCGTCGGGCGCTATATATTTATTGGAAACGGACGGCTCCTTATCCGTCGATGGTGATGTTTGATGCCCCAAGTCGCGAGTTTTGTCAAGTAAGGCGCATCCGAACCAACACGCCATTGCAGGCATTGGTAACGCTCAACGACCCTGTCTATTTGGAGGCGGCACATTGTTTTTCAGAAACCATTGCGGCGAAATATGCGAGTCCGCCGGAGCAAATTCGCGAAGCCTACCGCCGCTTGACGTACCAATCTATTTCCCCCAAACGTTTACAAGTTTTACTTAATTTGTATAATAAGTTATTGGCAAACTACCGTAAAGATATTGGCGCTACCAAAAAACTTTTGGCTAATGATGGCAACGCTACGCCTGAACTAGCGGCCTTGACCGTAACGGCCAATGCCATGCTTAATTTGGACGAAGTAGTGACAAAACCGTAAATTAATGACGAATGTCGAGGGTAGAATGCAGAATAAATACGTTTAATTCGAGACTCGAGGGGCGTTTAAACAAAAAATTAGATGAAAATACAATTCTTTGGCGCGGCGCGCCGCGTGACAGGCTCTAAACACCTGATTACGACCGAAAAAGGAACAAAATTGTTGCTTGATTGTGGGATGTTTCAGGGAATTAATACCCAAGACCTCAATCAAAATTTTGGCTTTAAAGCTAATGAAATTGATTTTGTGGTGCTCTCCCACGCTCACATCGATCATACGGGATTGCTCCCTCGCTTGGTTCGTAAGGGTTTTAATGGTCCCATTTATTGCACACTTGCTACGGCCGATTTATGTGGTATCATGCTGCTCGATAGTGCTTTTATTCAGCAAAAAGACTTGGAACGAATCAATGAACGCCGTCGGAAGCGTGGCGACGAAGAGCTAGAGTTGTTATACGATGAAAATGACGTGCATAAAACCCTTGATATGCTCGTCCCAGTAGACTATCACCAAGATTTTTGGCTTAATACCGATGAGATAAAATTACGCTTTACCGATACAGGACATATTTTGGGAAGTGCAGCGGTACATTTGACTATTAAAGACCAAGGCATCGAAAAGCAAATTACGTTTTCGGGAGATGTGGGTCGACCCGACGATAAAATTTTACGCAGTCCTGAGCCGTTTCCACAGGCCGAAGTGATTATTTGTGAATCAACCTACGGGAATCGTCAGCATGAACCTGAGCCCGACATGAAGGCGCACTTGCTGCGGGTGGTGCGTGATACGTGCGTGACCCGTAAGGGGAAATTGATTATCCCTGCCTTTGCTATTGACCGTACCCAAGAACTCATTTATGCCCTCGACCAATTGGCCAATGAGGGACGTTTGCCGAGGCTGAAGGTCTTTATTGACAGTCCGTTGGCAATCAAAGCGACTTCGATTATGCGTAAGCACGAAGAGAGCTTCAACCCTGACATTTTAGAATACATCGAGAAAGACGGTGATGCGTTTAACTTTCCTAACTTACACTATGTGTCGGATGTAGAGGAATCGAAGGCCATCAATGACCTGAAAGAACCTTGTGTGATTATTTCGGCCTCGGGGATGGCTGAGGCGGGGCGCATTAAGCACCACATCAAAAATAACATTCTTAACCCCGATAATACCATTTTAATAGTTGGATATTGTTCTCCCGATAGTCTTGGGGGAGCGTTAAAACGCGGCGACGACGAAGTGCGAATTTTTGGAGAAACGTACCAAGTGAAGGCGAGGGTAGAAGTGATGGACTCGTTTTCAGCGCACGCTGATTATACCGAATTGCTTCAATTTTTGAAATGCCAAGACCCCACACAAGTAAAAAAAATGTTTTTGGTTCACGGGGAGTACGACAACCAAGTGGCGTTTAAACATCGCCTCGAAGCAGAAGGCTTCCGTCATATTGAAATTCCAGATCAGTTTACAATCTTTGAGGTGTAGAACTAAAAACGTCCCGAAAGATTAAAACTTTCGGGACGATTTGGTTTATTAGCTACGAAAGAGGAGTTACTTCCACCACGGCTTCACGATTGATACCGCCGTAAATGTGCGGAAATAATTCGCCGTTGTGCGGGGCAGGTTCGTAAAGCAACGTTGAGGTAAGTTTTGACTCGTCGATGTGCAGTAACACTAAGCCCGAGACCCCTACATAATACCGCTCCAATACCCCCGAAATCTGCTCTTTTAAGCTGCAATGGATGAACGTTTCAGTGTCGAATGTTTCGCTGAAATAAGCAGGTTTATCCTCGAAAGTTGTCCAGTAAGCAGAGGAAACGATGTGATAAATCATGCGTTAGCGGGTGTTTTTTCTTTGGGAGGAAACAAAAGCGAAGCAATGACCGCCAAGGCCAAAATCCCGACAATGATGTACAATGAGTAGATGGTTTTGAAACCCCATTTTTCCAAGTAGCTGTGGGCAACCATCTTAGTCCCGATGAATGAAAGCAAGACGCCCAAGCCAGGCTTAAGGTAATAGAACTTATCCATGATGCTTGACAAGAAAAAGAACATCGAACGTAGCCCCATGATGGCAAATACGTTGGAAAAGAAAACGATATATGGGTCTTTGGTGATGGAGAAAATCGCGGGAATAGAATCCACGGCAAAAATCAAGTCGGTAAAGGCAATCACAATTACCACCACGAAAATGGGCGTGATGTACCATTTCTTATACCGCTTGTGATACACAAAAAAGTGGTCGAT
Organism: Runella sp.; assembly: GCA_023254175.1. Taxonomy (GTDB): domain Bacteria; phylum Bacteroidota; class Bacteroidia; order Cytophagales; family Spirosomataceae; genus Runella. The sequence continues at coordinate 13,778 of JALQYJ010000093.1, forward strand.
GACGTTGCGTTTGTACACATTGAAGTACCTTGAAGCAAACTTCACTGCAATATGGTCGTTGGGGTTCATTTGTTCGTCTTCTTCTTTTTCGAACAAAATTTTAACTCCTGTGTAAATCAAAAAGCCACCAAAGATGTAGATAATCCACTCAAACTGTTGTAGCAAGGCCGAGCCTACAAAAATGAAAACAAAACGAAGTAAAACGGCTCCTGAAATTCCCCAAATCAAGACTTTCTTGTAGAATTTTTCGTGGACACCAAACGAGCTAAAAATCAGAATAAAAACGAAAATATTGTCGGCGGAAAGCGAATATTCCACCAAATAACCTGTGATGTATTCCAGTGCCATGTTGTTTTGAAAAATTTGGAGGCTCGCTTCAAAATCGCCTGGAATAAGGTTGAGGTGTTTGGCGTATTTATCTACAATTTCTTGTAAATGAGCCATGTCTGATACATCGTGTATGAGATAGCCGTATTGTTTGATAAAGAAATAGAAGGCAACCGACAACGCCACCCAAATGGCGCTCCAAATACCTGCTTCCTTAAAACTAACAATGTGGCTTTTTTGCTTGGAAAATACCCCAAGGTCGATGAGCATTACGAAGATGACAAAAATCGTAAACGCTCCAAAAAATAGAGTTTCGTTCGAGAGCATATTTGTTTAGTGGGTAAAATAACTTAAAAACATCCGCACGGAGGTTTTTACAGGCTCTGTTCTAGGGGTAGAAGCGAGAACTGCTGGTCAAAGTTCCATAGATTCTTTCAGAAAGCCAAGAATATCAGTTCCTTATTCGATATTTTTCAGGAACTCCGCTAGTGCGTCGGCGCAGGCTTGAGGCGCTTCAAACATACCCATGTGGCCTACTTCGGCTAGTACGAGCGTCTGCGCATTTTTGGGAAGCTCACTGAGCCCGATGTTCTTGTCAAAAGGAATAAATTTATCCTCTTTCCCAAAAATGAATAAAACAGGAAGAGACGTCACCTCCAAAACTGCCGTACGGTCGGGGCGATTCATGATGGCTTTGAAGCCTACAATTACTGCGTCGGTAGGAAGTCGGGAGTAGGCTTGGATGTGATTGGAAAGGGCTTCTGGGTTCTTTTCAAGGTAGCTTTCGGCATACATATTGGTCGAGGCTTGTTTAATAAATGCCGCTGCCCCGTGGGTTTCCATAAAGCGGAGGGTTTTGGTACGTTGCTCGCGCTTGGCATCGTCGTCGGCATAGGCAGTGGAATGAAACAGCCCAAATCCAGCCAATAACTCAGGGTATTTTTCGGCAAAAGCCAGCGTAATGTAGCCCCCCATAGAGTGCCCAACTAGCACACAGCGCTCAATACCTTGCGCCAACAACCACTCCCGAAGCCCTGCGGCGTAGTCTTCGATGCTCACATAGCGAGTTTCGGAGGCGAGGTCGGGGGTAAAAATAGGATATTTGGGAAGGCATTTTTTGATGCCTTCCCAAATAGAACTATCAATGCCGTGGCCGTGAACAAGTATGAGCGGTGTCATTAGGCGACTGATTTAAGAATATGTATAGACGAACGCTCAAATTTCTCGCGGGCGTAGTCGAGTGTAAGGGTAAACTCTTTAACGTCTTTGTTGGATGGCAAATCGAACATGGCATCGGTCATAATGGCTTCGCAAATGGAACGAAGACCACGGGCACCGAGTTTGTACGCCAACGCTTGGTCAACGATGTATTCAAGCACTTCATCGTCGAAAGTGAGGGTAATTCCTTCCATGGCAAACAGTTTTTTGTACTGTTTGGTCAACGCGTTTTTGGGATCCGTCAAAATTTGACGAAGCGCATCGCGGTCGAGCGGATTGAGGTACGTCAACGCAGGAAGACGCCCGATAAGCTCAGGAATCAACCCAAACGATTTAAGGTCTTGCGCCGCTACATAACGAAGTAAGCTACCATTGTCAAAAATTTCACCCAAACGGCGGTCGTTGGTAAACCCAATAGGACGTGAGTTAATACGTTTGGCAATATGGCGGTCGATGCCATCGAAAGCCCCGCCGCAGATAAACAAAATGTTTTCGGTATTGAGCGGAATCAATTTTTGGTCAGGGTGTTTGCGGCCACCTTGCGGCGGAACATTCACGACCGAGCCTTCCAACAGTTTAAGAAGCGCTTGTTGAACACCTTCTCCACTCACGTCACGCGTGATAGAAGGATTATCGCTTTTGCGAGCAATCTTGTCAATTTCGTCGATAAAAACAATACCTCGTTCGGCAGCTTCGGCGTTGTAATCGGCTGCTTGAAGCAAGCGTGTCAAGATGGTTTCCACGTCTTCACCTACATAACCCGCTTCCGTTACGACGGTTGCATCGGCAATACAGAAAGGCACTTGGAGCATTTTGGCGATGGTGCGGGCCAAGTAGGTTTTACCCGTTCCTGTTTCCCCTACCATGATGATGTTCGATTTTTCAATCTGTACTTCATCGTTTGACTTTGGCTGCATCAACCGTTTGTAGTGGTTATATACCGCCACTGAGAGTGTTCTTTTTGCCTCGTCTTGCCCAATAATGTATTGGTCGAGGTAGTTCTTCATTTCCAGTGGTTTAACGAGGTTAAACTTAGGTGTAGATACCTTTTCTTTTTTCTTTTTTGGGTAAAGTTCCTCTTGAACTACGCCGTAGCCTTGTTCAATACAGAAATTACAAATATGGGCGTCGATTCCCGATAGCAGGAGCTGAACCTCGTTCTTGCGTCTGCCGCAAAATGAGCAATTAATTGCAGCCATTGAAGGTGTCAAAATAGGCGAAGTATGATTTTATATACAAAGGTACGGGATAACAACCATAATCGCGAATAAGTTTATTTTATACCTTTCAAATACGCAATAGAAAAGAAAATTGTTGCAGCGACGGAAAGACGTAAAAACTACCTTTTTAACATTTTTTGGAAGTCATAAAAAAGCCAATCAATGAGGCATAAATCATGAGGGATGATTTCGCTAGTAGCCGTCATAGCGTTGTTTGCAAGCTTCTATGTCGCTTTTTAGGGCATTAATAGCTGTTATATTGCTGAATTCGTATTTTTTCTAAGTCTAGTAACTCTTGCCTTTTCTGATTTTGCGCCATTTCGTTGTTGTTGAAGGCCGTCTTGGCTTGGTCAAGCACTTGTTTTTTTGCAATAAAAGTACTTTGTGAAGGTCGTACTTCTACCTCTGCGACTACTTTTTCTTTTAGCAATTTAAAATTCATCAGAAGGTCAGCCTCTGCGAGGTCTAAATCGCTTTTATGATTGATAATCTGGGTATTAAGATTATCTTCGAGTATCGAAAGTAGGGAGAGGTCGTTTTGTAGTGCTGCTTTTTTTGGTCAAAACTTCCTCCTTTTAAAAGTGCTTTAGAACGAATGTAGTTTTCTTGGAATACTTGAAACGATTTTTGCAACTCGTCCAACTGAAAATAAAAAGGCATAGACCGCTGATACATTTTATCCAACTCATTTTGCTGACTATTTTTTACTAACGAGTTGATAACATTTTCCAAAGCAAGCACTTCACTAATCTTTGGGCTATTTATCCTCAAAAGCTGCTAACCCAAAGAAGACGCCTTACCCGCTCCCACCACCGAGGGTCTCAATACTTGTGGTTGTAAAATCAACGAAAAAGTTTGGATTGCAAACGGCATTCGGCATGACCAAGGACCTGCCGCCAAGGCCATCGAAGTTGAGTTTAAGCGATTGAGTGCTACTACTTTTTATTTGTTTATCCATATCAATGCCAGTACTAAATAAAGACCGCGTTCAGCTGACGCTACCCAAAGGTGTCGTGGGTACTAATTTATTGGAAGATTTGTACGACAAACCTTTCGGGATTTATTACGACAACAATTTCAAGATTTTTAAGACAAAATCATCGAATCCTGGACAAGTCGTCATCTCCCGATTGGACACTGTGAACCGAATCGTCTCGGGCAGATTTACTTTTGATGCCGAATTTGTTGTTTCCAGAGAAACCGTAAAAATCACCGAAGGGCGCTTTGATGTTAAGTATGAGTGAGTGTTTCAAATCAACTCCCCAGTTCTGCCACATTCTCCCCCAAATTCGGTATCTTTGCGGAGTTTTTTATTTCAAGTTAGTTTAATAACGTGTTTGTTGTATGACTAACTAATAACAATTAACAGTGGCTTGCCACTCAGTATCATGAACCTGTTTAACGTTTATCCGATTTACGACATCGAACCCGTCCAAGCGCAAGGCTCTTGGCTCTGGGATAGCAAAGGCGAGAAGTACCTCGACCTTTACGGCGGCCACGCCGTGATTTCGGTGGGTCATTGTCACCCCCATTACGTCGAAAAAATGACGGAACAGTTGCGACGAATTAACTTCTATTCCAACTCTGTCAGGATACCGTTACAGGATGAATTAGCCCAAAAACTAGGCGATTTGGCTGGCTATCCTGATTATACGCTCTTTTTGTGCAACTCAGGTGCCGAAGCCAACGAAAACGCCATTAAGTTAGCCTCTTTTTACAACGGCGGTAGCAAAATAGTCGCCTTTACGAAATCATTCCACGGCCGTACGGCAGGGGCAGTTGCGATGACCGACAACCCGTCGATTGTTGCGCCTGTCAACTACAACAAACACATCACGTTTTTGCCGTTCAACGACGCCGACGCCGTTCGCCAGCACGACATGACCGACGTGTGCGCCATCATCGTAGAAGGCATCCAAGGCGTGGGTGGTATCCAAGTAGCATCGGAAGAGTTTTTGCGGGCAATTCGGCAGAAATGCGATGAAAGCAACGCTACCTTTATTTTGGACAGCGTACAGTGCGGTTATGGTCGTTCGGGTAAATTTTTCTCAAACCAACACTACACCGACCTTCACGCCGACTTATACACCACCGCCAAAGGCATGGGCAATGGTTTCCCGATTGCGGGGGTTTTGATTTCGCCTAAGTTCCAGGCCAAATACGGTATGTTGGGCACTACCTTCGGTGGAAATCACTTGGCGTGTGCGGCGGGCATTGCCGTGCTCGACATCATGAAGGAAGAAAGCCTCATGGCCAATGCCGTAGAAATCGGGGATTATTTGATGAAAGGCATTGTCGAAATCGGTGGCTATAAAGAGCTTCGCGGACGCGGGTTGATGATTGGTATCGAGTACGACTTCGCCATTGAAGACCTCCGCAACAAGCTGTTATTCGACTATAAATTATTCACAGGCGTAGCAGGCAAAAACACCATTCGTTTGTTGCCATCGCTCGCGCTCAAAAAAGAAGAAGCGGATTTGTTTTTAGAAGCGTTAAGCAAAGAAGTTCGCGTTTTGGCTTAATTAAGAAGCTAATCCCGAAATGCAATTCGGGACGCTCATGGTATTTTTATTTATCTTTACCAAAGATTCTTTTTAAAGAAACTAACCATGTTAACGAAAACTTCTCGTCGAAAACCCCTATTACCTCCCCAAAAGGTGTCTATAGAAGAATAGTTCAAGGCAGAAGAAAAATCCATTTATAAACATGAATACCACGACGGCATTATCAAAAAAAGGGACTAGAAATCATAAATCCATAAAAAACCGCAAAGTACATTCGGCCTTGCGGTTTTGAGAGAAATTCGACATTTTCCTACATTCTATCGGGGACTTCGATGCCTAAGAGTTCCATCGCTTTACAAATCGAATCAGCAATGGCTTGGGTAAGTAGCAAACGAACGTGCTGTGCTGCCGCGTTTGGCTCTTGTAAAATCGAAACGTCAGCGTAAAACGTATTATATACCTTCGCTAATTCGTACGCATACTGCGAAATCAACGCGGGCGAGTAGTTACGACCCGCATCTGCCACGCGGTCAGGGAATTGCGTAAGGGCAAAAATCACTTCTTGTTCAGAAGCCGTTAGCGCTACCGTCGAGGCAGGTTTGTTCCAGTCAATGCCCAACTGCACCGCCTTGCGCAACACCGAGCGCGTACGGGCGTGGGTGTATTGGATAAACGGCCCCGTATGTCCGTGCAACTCCACCGATTCGGCAGGATTGAACAACATCCGTTTTTGTGGATCTACTTTCAACAAATAATACTTCAACGCCCCCAACCCAAGCATCGAGAACAGCTTTTGCTTTTCGGCCTCCGTAAAATCGTCGATTTTACCTTTGGCATTGCCTTCTTCGGCAGCGGCGGCGGTTACTTCCGCCACGAGTTCATCAGCGTCCACCACCGTTCCTTCTCGCGACTTCATTTTTCCCGATGGTAAGTCCACCATTCCATAACTGAGGTGGTAACAACCATCAGCGTAGGTACGACCGAGGCGTTTCAAGATGGCAAATAGTACTTGAAAGTGATAATCCTGTTCGTTTCCTACAACCCAAATTGACTTGTTGGTAGAGAAATCGGTAAACTTCAAATCTGTTGTACCTAAATCTTGGGTAATATACACCGAGGTGCCATCGCCGCGCAACACTAGCTTTTCGTCTAGTCCCTCTTCAGTCAAATCAATCCAGACTGAGTTATCAGCCTTTTTGAAAAATACCCCTTTGGCCAATCCTTCTTCTACGGCATCTTTTCCGAGCAAGTAGGTATTTGATTCGTAGTAGGTTTTATCAAAACTCACCCCGATTTTCTGATACGTATCGTTAAAGCCCGCATACACCCACTCGTTCATGGTTTTCCAAAGCGTAACGGTGGCTTCGTCGCCCTGTTCCCACTTGCGGAGCAATTCTTGGGCTTCGAGCATCCACGGCGCTTTTTTCTCGGCCTCTTCTCTAGTCATTCCCTCAGCGACAAGGGTTTGGATTTGCTGTTTGTACTCTTTGTCAAACAACACGTAGTATTTTCCGATCAAGTGATCACCTTTCATTTCAGCCGACTCGGGCGTTTCTCCGTTGCCTAGTTTGGCATAGGCCAACATCGACTTACAAATGTGAATCCCACGGTCGTTGACAAGGCACGTTTTGATAACGTCATACCCGTTGGCTTTCAAAATACGGGCTACCGAATCTCCCAAAAAGTTATTCCGTAAGTGCCCCAAGTGCAGCGGTTTGTTGGTATTGGGCGAAGAAAACTCTACCATCACCGACTGTCCATTGGGAGCAGCAAAGCCAAAATTTTCGTCGAGAGCCAAGGCGTTGAGTGCGCCCACCCAAGCTGATTCGTCAATACTTAGGTTCAGAAATCCCTGTACGACGTTGAAATTGCTTACTACCCCTGATTTTTCCAACACATACGCCCCAAGCGCGTTTCCGATTTCTACGGGAGGCTTGCGGAGGCTTTTGGTGTATGGAAACGTTACAAATGTATAAAAACCTTCAAAATCTTTTTTGGTAGGTTGAAGTGCGATTGTTGGCTCTTCAACATTATAAATCTCCTTTAATGCACTTTGGAGAGAAGTTTTGATAATGGCTTCGATTTGCATAAGACATGGTTCGTTAGTCTAATTCCTAATTGGAACGATAGACAGCTTAAATAAGCCGCAAAAGTACGGCAAATTCGACAAGCAACTACTTGTATTACCAAAAATTGGTTCTATTTTCGTATCATTCTCCATATTTAGCTCTGCCATGAGATGAAAAATAAGGCAATTTTCTTTTTGTTATGGGTCAGTTGCTGGCTAAAACTACCTGCATTTGCGCAGTTGGAACAGTCGGTACGCATCGAATTTAAAGTAAGCCAAAGCGCCGAAGAGTACTTTGACGTCACTCCACTCGCCCAAGAAGGTATGCTCGTCACTCAGCGTAAAGAAGAATATTTTAACAAAGAAAAGTGGACATTTTATCGTTTCGATAAAGACTTGAAACAGCGCTGGGTATCAGACTTTAAGGTAGAAGACCAGCTCCACCTTATCAAATCGTATCACAATCAACACTTTGTATTTTGGTTGCTTCAAGAAACTGACACCGACAATGTGATGGTGCTTCGGCTCGACCTCCAAAACGGTGAAACCGAAACTTTCAAAGGCGACTTGCATACCCGCGTCGACATTGTGCATTTTAAAGTACTGGGCAACGTGGCTTTTATTGGGGGATACCATAACAGCCGCCCTATGGTAATGGCTTTTTCATTTTTTGATAAAAGTGTGAAAGCACTTCCCTTTTTGTACACAAGCAACACCGAAATAAGCAATCTCGAACTAGACGAGCAACGCAACCAACTCAATGTATTGCTGTACACTACCAAGCAAGGCGATTGCCATTTTTCCATCAAAACATATTCGTACGAAGGGAAATTAGTCAAAACGACGGCCATGCCTTTCGAAAACGATAACGGACTCATTTCGGGCAAAATTCTCGGACTTGACGAAACCTACTCCTTACTCGTGGGCAATTATGCACAAGGCTGCACACAGTATTCGCAAGGATTGTATTTTTCAAAAATCAAAGATTCGGAACCCGAAGCCTTGCAATGGGTGGATTTCTCAAAACTAGAAAACTTCTTTAATTACCTCAAACCTAAGCGTAAACAACGTGTTGTCGAGAAAATTTCGAAACAAAAAGAAGAGGGTAAAGAACCTAAGTTCCGTTACCGATTATTAGTACATGACGTCATCAAACACGGTGACGAATTTGTCCTAGTAGCAGAGGTATATTATCCTGTTTATAAAAGTGGCAACATATATTACGGAGGAGGGATGTCAAACCTTCAGCGTGAATACGACGCATTTCGGTATACTCATGCAGTGGTGTGTGGCTTTGACAAATCAGGTAAATTATTGTGGGACAACTGCTTTTCGCTTGAAAACGTAGAGAACATTGAACTAGTACCCATGGTTCAAATTACTCGCCAAGAGGGTTTATTGGTCTTAGCTTATCCCAAAGAAGAAAAAATTCATACCGAAGTAATAGAACGTAACCGAGTAGTACGAGAAAAAGAAGTTCATGAACTTAAAACAGCGGTAGAGGGCGAAAAAATAGTAGACAGTCAACAAGGTGTATTATCCGCTTGGTACGACCGCTTTTTTGTGGCGTATGGATATCAGAAAGTAGGTGGAGAAAAATGGGCTAATGGCTCGCGTGATGTGTTTTACATCAATAAATTATCGTACAACCCCAACGCCCCGCGCCCCGATGCTAAAGAGGAAGCTAAGAAAGAGAATTAACGTGACCTCAATTTTTCCAACACTTTTGCAGCCGTTGCTTGAATCGCGGGGATAGCCACTGAATTACCAAACTGTTTATACGCGGAAACGTCTGACACCACAATTTTAAATTCTTCAGGAAAACCCTGCAAGCGAGCCCATTCGCGCGGGGTCATTTTTCGGATTCCTTCCCGATTTATTTCGCTTTTGATGCGTGTTTGGGGCGTAAAATCGGTGAGTCGATGGTCGTACACAAGGTTTCGCTCTCTTCCCATCCCCCCAACCACAATGGCGTTAGCCACGCCGTCGTCCGATATAATTTCATAACCAAAACCGTTCCCCTTTCTTGCGTGGCGTTTTTTATGATTAATCAACGTTTGGAGGTATTGGGTTGATAGGTAATATTTTGCTGAAACGGCCTGTGGCTCTTTTACGTCACCAAACACCGCTTGTGAGTTAGTAGGCACAGGGTATTGAAACGAATCTATACCCAAGTCGTCACGAAAACCCACGATAAAAATACGCTCTCGGTTCTGAGGCACTCCAAAATCACGTGCATTGAGCACACGAGGCTGAGGCACAAAATAGCCTAAGTCGTCTCGCAAAGTAGCTAAAATTGTAGCTAAAGTTTTCCCTTTATCGTGCGTGCGTAATCCCTTAACATTTTCTAAAAAAAATGCTTTGGGTCGCTTGCGTTGGAGGATGTCGGCTACGTCAAAAAACAGCGTTCCTCGCGTATCTTCAAAGCCCCCTCTCCGCCCCGCAATCGAAAACGCTTGACAAGGAAACCCTGCGCACAATACATCAAAATTGTCGGGAATATGCGCCTTGGTGGCTTCAAGTGCAATATCGCCGTAGGGACATTCGCCAAAATTAGCCTCGTACGTTTTTTGGGCTTGCCCATCCCATTCGCTACTAAATACACAATGCCCCCCCAAGCGTTGAAGCGCTATTCGAAACCCACCAATGCCCGCAAACAAATCAATGAATGTAAAATGAGGCGCTTCTAAAAAAGACATAAACTAAGGAGAATAAACAACGAATCAATTCTTGAGCACTAGCCATACACCTCCCATTATCAACGCAATACCCAGTACTCGCCATACATTAATGGGATGAACTGCAAAGCCCACCCACCCAAAGTGATCGATAAGTACTCCCGCCACCAGCTGCCCCGCAATAATCAGGCACAGCAAATTGGCAGGCCCAATGTCTTTGACAATAAAAATAACCGTAAGTACGTAAAAAGCCCCGCAAGCTCCTCCTAGCCACTTCCACCAAGCGATACTGCGTAGGGTGTCCAACGACGGCATGGGAGCTTTGTTAAAGAAAGCATAACAAGCCAGCAAACCAACCAAGCCCGTCACAAACGAAATAATGGAGGAAAGAATCGGATTTTGAGTCGCCAACCGAAGCTGAGAGTTCACTCCCGACTGAAAGGTGTTGGTCACGCCAATCAAAAAAGCTAAAATCAGAAAAAAGTAATACATGGGAAGCTGTCGTTGAATCTCACGTACAAACTTCTCAAAAATATGTTGGAATAAAAAGCTCGGCTATTTTGAACGAATGGCCTCAACAGGGTCCATTCGGGCAGCTCCTAACGCTGGGATGATACCTGCCGCCACCCCAATGATGCTCGATACGCTCAGGCCAAGAATGATGTTTTGGGGCGAAAGAATGATATCCAAACTTCCCGGCGATATAAATGACAGTAGATACACAAGCCCAATCCCTACCAAACCACCAATCAAGCTTAAGAAAATGGCTTCAAACAAGAATTGGAACAAGATAAAATAGTTTTTGGCCCCCAAAGACTTCTGAATTCCAATGAGGTTGGTGCGTTCTTTGACCGAAACAAACATGATATTGGCAATACCAAATCCCCCCACCAAAATTGAGAAACTACCAATGACCCAACCCGCAATGGTAATTACCCCGAACAACCCTGAAACGGCCTTAGTCGCGGCTTCGGGGCGATTAATGGAAAAGTTGGTGGTTTGGGTAGGTTTAAGTCCTCGTTTTGTACGCAATAAACCCACAATTTCAGCCTCCAGTTCAACAAGACCTTCGTCTTCGGGCTTCCCCTTTACCACAATGTCAACGCTATTATCAACTCGATTTTGAAACGATTTAGCAAAGGTCAGGTAGGGCATCAATACTTTGGTATCTGGGTTTCCTGCGATGTCAAAAAGTCCTTTGCCTTTCTTTTTTTGAACACCCACAATCACGTACTTGAACCCTTTGATTTTAAAGCTTTTTCCTGTCGGGTCAGGGTCTCCAGGAAAGAGATTTTCGGCGATTTCAGCCCCAATGATGGCTACACTCCGTCCTGCATCTACTTCCTGAGGCATAAAATAGCGGCCTTTCTCAACTGTTACTTCTGATATTTTATTATAGTCGTACGATACCCCCTGAAGGAGAGCATCCATGCTATTGTTGCCGTTTTTGGCCGTCAACCCTCCTTTAAAATCCATCACGACGGTAGCCTCCGCTCCTTCTATGCGTTCGGCGAGGAATTTATAATCACTATACGACGTCTCAGGCCACTGAAAATACTTCCACCATTGATATTCACCCCCAAAACCCCACGGCCATTTTTGGACATACACCACATCTGTCCCGATTTCGGCCAAACTCTGCCGAATATTTTTTTCCAGCGAATCGACAATGGTGAATACTCCAACAATTGCAAAAATTCCTACAGTTACTCCCAACAAAGAAAGGGTAGTTCGGAGAATGTTAGAGCGAAGTGCTTGCCAAGCAAAACGCAAACTTTCAAAGGTTTGGCGAAAAAAGTTCATGGCCGCTAATAGTTAAGTCGTTACGGGATTTTTAGTACAGAAAACAAAATTCGACGTAAGCGGCTTTAATCACAAACATTTTACACGAGTGGTAATCCCGTAGTTTAATTGGTTTCGTAGAAAAGTGACTTTGGATGTAGTACCAATTCAAAAATTTAGATTTTCTTTGCAGGAAACTCATAGTTAGCACAGTCTATTATATGAAAATCAGTACCAATTCGCGCACAGACCTTTGTGTACACGTTGCTTTAGTAGTAGCGTTGGTTGTGGCATTATTTTTGGGGTTCTTTTTCGTGTATTTACCTTTTACAACCAATCACGGACAAAGTATCACGGTGCCTGACCTAAAAGGCATGACGTTAGACCAAATTGAAGACTATCTCGATGCTCGCAATCTTCGGTATGAGGTAGCTGACTGTACGTTTGTTGTGGGACAAAAGCCACTCAGTGTCATCCGTCAGCACCCTAAAGCGGGAATGCGCGTTAAAGAAGGTCGAAAGTTGTATTTGTACATAACCACACTAAATGCGCCTAATGTAAAAATGTCGCAGTTGGTAGATCGAACTAAAAATAGCGCCATCGCTGAGCTAAAGCGGCTCGGATTAATACTAGGACGTATCAATTACGTACCCGACCTAGCCCACGATGCCGTGCTAGAGCAGTTGTACAATGGCAAACCCATTTTGCCTGGAACACTCATTCCGCAAGGGTCTAAAATAGATCTTAACTTAGGAGACGGTATCGGAAATACTGAATTTGATGTTCCTGACGTTGTAGGTAAAACACTCGAAGATGCCCTTTTTGTCTTAAAAGGTTCCAACTTAGGTAAACCACTTATTCAATATGTGGATGACCCAAGTCAACCTCCTGGCACTGTCACACGACAAAACCCAGAAGCGGGAGCAGGCAATAAAATCCACGCTGGTGAATCCATCGACTTGTGGGTAGTTGGGCCGCCAGATACGCAACAGCAACCACAGAATGAACAACCTTAGTAGAACAGTGCAGCAAGGTAGCCCTCGAGGCAAATCATTTATTACGAGAGATATAGCCTATTTTATAGCCCTTTCTCTCTCCTTTTTCTTTAGTGCCTTATCAGCGGTAGGGCAGTGGGTTATCGTACCAGTTGGATCACCGACTTTAACAAACGCCAACAAAGGGGCGCGTACTCAAGCACTTACACTGCCTTTTTTTGACGATTTTGCCTTCACAGTGAACGGTAGTCCAAATCCCGCTCTTTGGATAAACGGGGGTACCTATGTCAGTAATACCTTCACCATAGGACAACCTACTCTCAATGTAGCTACGTTTGATGGCTCCGATGCCAACGGCCGCCCCTATAACTTTGCCAACCCTTATGTGCAAGGAAACGGGGATACACTTACCTCTCAACCCATTGATTTATCTTCGGTTGACGATACTTCCGCTTACTTAAGCTTTTATACACAACTACGCGGTCTAGGAGAACTACCAGATACTACCGACTTTCTACATTTGTACTTTTTAAATCAGCAGGGAGACTGGAAAAAAGTATGGGGAAAAGAAGGCCCAAAGCATGATAATAATTTTAATTACACAAAATTAGCTCTCAAGCCTGAATATCTTCATCCCAACTTTCAGTTTCGCTTTATTTCTTACGGACGTTTGTCAGGACAATTTGACATGTGGCATTTGGACTATGTTTATTTGAATAAAAATCGTAGCAAAGCCGACGACCAATACCTTGATGATATTGCTTGTACCGTTCCTGTCAACTCGTTTTTAAAGCGATATACATCAATGCCCATAAAACAATACCTTGCCAAAGCTACGACTGAAGTAACTGATACTTTACGTTCGGAAATCCGTTTCTTAAGCCGAGCTTTTATCAACACCATTAATATTTCATACACATTAAAAGACGAGATAAGTGGGCGGGTCTTTCAAAATGTTAATAACTTGCAGGCACCTATTAAGGGATTAGCTACCTTAAAACAAGGTTTTCGACCTAATGCGGTCACATTTTCGGACACTTTAAAGAAGGTAGTATTGACCACAAAATTTAAAATCCTAACCACCGACGGTATCCCTGGTGTAGATCTTCGGCGTAATGACAGTATATCTGGTCGAACCGAACTTTCCGATTATTATGCCTACGACGACGGCAGTGCCGAGAGTGCCGTGTATTTTAATCGTTCGTTGGGACGAACGGCGGTACGATATGTCGTCAATACCCCTGATAACATTTCGGCAGTACGAATGAATATTGTACCTACCGTAAAGGACATGACTGGCCAGTCTATTACGATTCAGGTGTGGAGTACCGAAAAAGGACGCCCTAAAAATATTCTATACCAAAAGGCCTACAAAGTGTCTTATCCTGCCAAATTCAACGAATTTGTTGAATTTCCTTTTGACTATGGCGTCGCTGTGCGTGATACCTTTTATGTGGGATGGCTTCAAGTGGGGCAGGACGGCGTTCCAGTGGGGCTCGACCGCAACAATTCGCACGAAGACCAAATTTTCATCAACTCAGGGCAAGAATGGGTTCCTTACACTAGTTTTAAAAACGACCCAAGTTTGGCGTATTTTCAAGGTAGTTTAATGATTCGACCCGTGTTTGGGACGCTCAAATCCTCCCCCCCTCTTACATCAGTTGAGCCTGTAGAAGAGCCTTCTTGGGATGTTTACCCCAATCCTTCGCGCGGCATTGTGAGCTGGAATTCGGGAAACGTAAAGCAGGTAGAAGTTTTTCAACTCAATGGTATGCGTTTACGCACGCAACTTGTTCAGCCTGCCGAAAGTAGTATCGACCTTTCTCAGTTCAGTGACGGAATCTATTTTTTACGACTTTCCAACGAAAAGAAAACTGTCGTGAAGAAAATTTTGTTGAGCAAATAAAAAATTTCATAATCCTTCTCTCATTGTACAATGGATATTACAGTAGAAGAACTAAAACAGCGCATCGAAAGCGGCGAAAAAATCAATCTCATTGATGTCCGCGAAGATTACGAATACGAAGCCGATAATATTGGAGGCTTATTGATTCCCTTGGGTGATCTTCCACATCGCCTTACGGAAATTGAGAACCTTAAAGAAGAAGAAATTTTGGTTCATTGCCGCTCGGGCAAGCGCAGCGAAACTGCTCAGCGCTTTATGCAAAGTCAAGGATTTACCAATGTTCGCAACGTCATTGGAGGTATTCTGGCTTATAATGAACTTGACTAAAGGACGTACGAAAAAGGGGAGCGATAAGCTCCCCTTTTTAATTTTATACCGACATTACGTCTTGTTCTTTTGCCGTATAAATCGTTTCGATTTTAGCGATAAAACTATCGGTTAGTTTTTGAACGCGTTCTTCTCCACGTTTTACTTCGTCCTCCGAAACACCTTCTTTGGTCAATTTACGAAGTTCGTTGTTTGTACTTTGGCGTATATTACGGACATTTACTTTAGCCGTTTCAATTTCTTGCTTTACTCGCTTCATCAAATCGCGACGGCGTTCTTCAGTCAGCATCGGAATGCTCAAACGAATATTTTCGCCATCATTGTTGGGCGATAAGCCGAGCGAACTATTACGAATCGCTTTCTCAATTTCTCCAATTATCTTTTTCTCAAAAGGCTTTATCGCAATGGTACGTGCGTCGGGAGTTGTTATCGAAGCTACGTTTTGAATAGGCGACATCACTCCGTAGTATTCTACTTGGATTCCATCCAACATATTGGGGGCTGCTTTCCCCGCACGAATTTTCGACAACTCAATCGTCAAGTGCTTGATGGCTCTGTCCATCGTATCTTTCGCATCCTCGAGATACAATTCGATTTCTTCCATTGGTTGATTTACGTTATTCTATTAATAATTATGCTTTAAGATTAATTTGACACCAATGTTCCAACTGGGTCACCATTGACCAGTTTTAAGAGGTTGCCTGGCTTATTCATGTCAAAAACAATAATTGGTAAGTTGTTTTCCTTACAGAGGGCAAAAGCCGTCAAATCCATGATTTTTAAGTTTTCAGCTAAAGCTTGGTCGTACGTAATTTTTTCGTAGCGCGTTGCTGTAGGGTCTTTTTCAGGGTCTGCCGTATAAATACCGTCGACGCGCGTCCCTTTTAATACCGCATCCGCATTAATTTCGATAGCGCGAAGCGCCCCTGCTGAGTCAGTCGTAAAGTAAGGATTTCCAGTACCTGCTCCAAAAATCACTACCCGACCTTTTTCCAAGTGCCGTACCGCCCGACGACGAATCATCGGCTCGGCAACCTGTTCCATTTTAATGGCCGACATCAAACGGGTGTACACACCATGTTTTTCGAGCGAACTCTGAATCGCCATGCTATTGATGACAGTTGCAAGCATCCCCATGTAATCTCCCTGTACGCGGTCAATGCCCGATTTCTCGACCGAAGCACCACGAAAAATATTTCCTCCCCCAATCACAATCGCTACTTGTACTCCCGCATCTACCAGTGTTTTTACTTCTTGGGCAAATTGCTGAAGAATGTCAAAATCAATAACTTGCTTTTTGTCGGGGCCACTTAGCGCTTCACCACTGAGCTTTAGGAGAATACGTTTGTATCTAGGTTGTTGCATAATATATAAAATCGGTTTATTCAAATTCTATAAGTACTTGGTTCTTATCAACACTATCACCTTTGTTGACCTTAATACTTTTCACCACACCATCACCCGCCGATTTGAGGGCGTTTTCCATTTTCATTGCCACCAATACCAGTACTACATCGCCTGCTTTGACAGCATCTCCTATTTGTACTTTGATGTCCCAAATCAACCCTGGCATGGGAGCTTTGATATTATTTACTTTACTTTTGGCGCTACTGTTCATTCCCATTTGCTCCAGCAAAAGGTCAAAACGGTCTTTAGCGGCTACGTTGTATATGGTTTCGTTTACCTTCACTTTGAAACTCTTATCAGCGTAGTTGGCTTCTACCACTTCGGCATTAAAAGAGCGGTTGTCTTTGATAATGTGAAAATGGCCATTGTCCAAGGCCACCAAATCCCACGCAAATAGTTGTCCGTTGAGTGTTGTGGTCTCGTTCTTTGTTTCTACTTCAAAAGCTTGTTGTTCGTTGATGATTACTTTTAACATGGTACTAGGTAGTTTATAAATTGTGAGATTGAATGCCTACGACTTTACTCCCGAGGGTTTTTTCGCTCGGCGATTGACTAAATAAATACCCGTTAAAATGACCCCCATTCCGAGGTATTGTTGAAAACTAATTCGCTCACCGTCCAGTATTCCCCAACCTATCGCCACAATCGGAATCAAATACGTCACCGACGATGCAAATAACCCAGACGCTAATTGAACCACCCGATTAAACAGCACCGAAGCTAACCCTGACCCTACCACTCCCAACGCCAACAAATACAGTGAAGGCTGTAGGTTTTCGGGAGTTGTTACTTTAGCAAAAAAATCAGTAGTAAACAATGCAATTAATGAGATAGGACCAATAAACACAAACGTCCAGGCCGTCATTGCTAAAGCAGGCAAATGGCTCAGTCGAAACGAAATTGTATTGATATTTACCCCGTACATCACAGTAGCACTCAATATGAGGAATGCGTAAGGATCAGCTACATTAATAGCCCCCGTCAGGTTCGATAGAATTAGTAGTAAAGACCCCAATAATCCCAAGATAATACCCGCAATTTGCATGGGGCGGCGCGGTTGGGCGAAAAACACCACACCCAACACCAGCGTACAAAGTGGACTCAACGAATTGAGCATCCCCGATAATGAGCTATTGAGACGTGTACCAGCTTTGGCAAACAAAAATGCAGGAATCACGTAACCCATCAAAGCCGATATGAACATGAACGGAAAACGGTCGAGTGGAATTTGGTTACGGGTTTTGAACATAATGGGCACAAAAAAAAGCGAAGCCAAAAACAATCGCCCTGCTGCCACTTCCGTAACACTGAATGTACCTAAGCTCTTTTTAATTAAAATGAAGGACGTCCCCCACGTGAGGGCTACCAGAATCAGTAAAATCCACGCTTGCAAAGGATTTTTAGAAGAATCGTCCACGACAAACTGAGCTTATTTTGATATTTTATTTTGCAAAAATAGTGGGTTTATTGGATTTTAATGTGCTTGTCGATAAAGTTCATGTATTGTGCCCAATCGTAAAGCAAAATATCGTGGCTTCCGTCGCGCAAATGATAGCCGATAGTTTGACCAACGGGCGTACTGACCGCAGGCATTTCGGAGGTACCTAAACCCGTTTTTTTGTACAATTGATACACTTTCCCCGCTTCTAAGGCGCTTAAAAACTCACCTTTCGGATCAGCCCACACATCCTGGGAAGCACTTGCCACGTAAAGCGGTCGAGGTGAAATCAATGACAATAATTCGTGTTGATCGACGGGTAGCTCTGCCACGGCTTTATTATATTTTTTGAAGTTGGCACAAAACCAATGAGGAAATTGTGTGTTAAGGTGCTCGACGGTCTCACCAATCCATCGGCGAGCCAATGCCGCTCCTCCTTCACCCGAGTCGTTGGAAATCACTACCGCAAAACGCGGGTCTTCAGCACCCGCCCAAAGCGTTGCTTTCCCGATGCGCGAATGCCCAACGCCAATGATTTTTTTGGCATCTATTTGCCCTTCGTGCTGAATCAAGTAATCGACCATGCGGCTCATGCTCCACGCCCATACGCCCAAAGCGCTCCATTTTTCGCGTTGCTCAAGGGTCAGTACGGAGCGTATTCCCGTTTTCCAGCCTTCGGCGTGGTCAGGTTCAAGGTCACCGTAATAGGCCGTCGCGACGGCATATCCACGAGCAACAATCGCTTCGTAAGGCCAACGTCGTTCGGCAATACCGCGTGAGGCTTCGGTCGCACGGTTGTTGACAAAACTTTTATCAAAACCCGAATTTACCCAGTTTCCCGTCACCAGTACTTCTTTTTCGTGGGTAGTAGTGTGGTTTCCAGTGAAATTAAGACTGACAAACGCGGGGGCTTTCTTTGCATTTTTGGGCAAATACAACAAAACATTCAGTGCCGCAGTAGGCGAAATCGTCGGAAAACGTAAGGTAATTTGTTTAGAAACGGCTTTCCCACCCAACGCATTTTCGTTGACAGTTTTGACCTCCACCGTACTTTTGATAGTACTCGGAAAAGGATTCACGCCATAGACTTCTTCGGCAAACAGCTTGAGTAATTCGGGGCGACGTTTTTTTTCCCATATCGAAACGGACGTTACGGGTTTTCCATTGGAAAGTACCAATGGATTGGGCAACGTATAAGTTGGCATTTGGCTTTCATCGTAGTTGACGGGGATTTTTTGCGCAACTACCGTAAAAACAGTACATATACTTGCTAAAACCAATAAGCTACCTCTGTAATTAAGTAAAAACACCATGATACTAATCGTTTATAATTTTGTGATACGTTTTCCAAAAGTGTATTTAGTGACATTCATTCTAAAACACATAAAGCACAATAGAATCAACACCTAGAAAATAGCGATAACAGCTTTGTTTGATGTGATAGATTACTTTATCTCAAAGGCATTTGTTGTACCGTTCTATCGTTTTTCAATAACTTTGAACACATTTTTATCAACACCCTATCAACCATTTTCCCAAACATACGTACTTGTGAAAAAAAATATCCTACTTCTAACGAGTTTCTTACTTGCTTCTGCCCTCAGTCAAGCTCTTTTTGCCCAGACGTGGCTCCGTTATCCTAGTATTTCGCCCGACGGCAAAACCATCGTTTTTACATACAAAGGAGACATTTGGAAAGTCGCTGCTTCGGGCGGAGCGGCCGTTCCACTCACCCTTCACGAATCCCACGACTACATGCCCGTGTGGTCGCACGATGGCAAACGAATCGCTTTCGCCTCCGACCGCCACGGCAACTTCGATGTCTTTATCATTCCTGTTGAAGGTGGGGAAGCTAAACGCATTACCTTTCATTCGGCCAATGAACTTCCTTATGATTTTAGCACCGACAACCAGAGCGTTGTTTTCGGAAGTACTCGGCAAGATTTGGCCACCAACCGTCAGTATCCTGCAGGTTACATGACGGAGCTTTATAGCGTGTCCATCAATGGAGGCCGTGTCAAACAACTGCTAACCACCCCCGCTGAAGACGTCAAATACAACCGCGACGGCAGCAAGTTTGTCTATCACGACCGCAAAGGAGGCGAAAATAGTTGGCGCAAGCACCATACTTCTGCCATCGCAAGAGACCTTTGGGTCTATGACACCAAAACCCAGAAACATACCAAAATTACCAATTTCGCAGGCGAAGACCGCAACGCCGTTTGGAGCGACGATAAAACGCTTTTTTACCTAAGCGAAGCCAATGGTTCATTCAACATTCACAAACTTTCTTTGGACAATACGGCTCAGTCACAAGCCATTACTTCGTTCAAAAAACACCCTGTTCGTTTTCTGAGCCGCACCAACGACGGAGTACTTTGTTTTGGGTTTAATGGCGAAATTTTTACCCTTAACCCCACCGAAGGAGAAAGTCCAAAGAAGGTCAATATCAGCATTGCGGCAGATACCCGCACCAACAACGAACGTGTACTTTCAGTCAACGGTGGCGTAAGCAGCATGGCCGTTTCGCCCAATGGAAAAGAAGTCGCTTACATTTTTCGCGGCGAAGTGTTTGTGAGTTCGGTGGAAGGCGGTATCACGAAACGCATCACCAACAGCGCGGGGCAAGAGCGGAGTGTAAGTTTTTCGCCCGATGGAAAATCCTTAGTGTATTCGTCGGAGCGGGGTAATCGTTGGAAAATCTTCGAGACGCGTATAAGCCGCAAAGAAGAACCGTACTTCTATGCCTCTACTTTGTTAAAAGAAAACGAACTCATTGCGAATGAGAAAGAAAATTACCTGCCAAAGTATTCTCCCGATGGCAAAGAAATCGCCTTTGTGGAAGACCGAGCGACGCTCAAAATCCTTACGTTGGCTACGAAACAAACTCGTACGATTCTGACCAACCAAGACTTGTTTTCGTGGGGTGACCACGACCAGTATTTTCAATGGAGCCCAGACGGCAAGTGGTTTTTGTTTGATTACAAAATCCCCAATCTCCGCGAAGGCGAGGTGGGTCTTATTTCTACCGATGGCAAAGGTAAGATTACCAACCTTACCCAGAGTGGTTTTGAAGACGAAAGTCCCAAGTGGGTACAAGGTGGAAAAGCCATGTTGTGGTTTAGTAACCGCGAAGGTTTGAAAAGCCTTTCTCAGAGCGGCAATTCTCAATCAGACGTTTATGCCATGTTTTTCACCCAGGCGGCCTTTGATAAGTTCAAATTGAGCAAAGAAGAAGCCTCTTTGGCCAAAGAAGTAGAAGAAAGAGCCGCGAAAGCCGATACCACCAAAAAGAAAGATGCCAAGAAAGATTCGACGGTGATGATTGAATTCGATGGGTTGGAATTGCGCAAAGCCCGCTTAACCATTCATTCATCCAATTTATCGAATGCCCTTATCAACAAAGACGGAGATATGCTTTATTATCTTTCTCGCTTTGAAAGAGGCTATAACCTTTGGAGTACCAACCTACGCACCCGCGAAACCAAACAGCTCGTGGCACTCAATGCCAACGGCGGTGGTAGCATGGTGTGGGACAAAGAACAGAAATCTATTTTTTTGAACTCCGACGGGCGAATTTCGAAGATTGACCCTACTTCTGGCAAACAAGAAAGCATTGGCATCAGCGGCGAAATGAACCTCGACGTGGCCGCCGAGCGCGCGTTTATGTTTGAGCACGTATGGCGCCGTACCAAAACAACCTTTTACACCGCTACTTTCCACGGCGTTGATTGGGATAGCTACAAACCAGATTATGAAAAACACCTGCCACATATCGGAAACAATTACGAATTTTCGGAACTACTTTCTGAATTATTAGGTGAGCTTAACGTCTCACATTCAGGCGCTTCGTATTTTGGAGGAGGAACTGCGGGAGCCGATGCTACGGCTGCTTTGGGTGTTTTTTACGACCAAAGTTTCACAGGAACAGGAATGCGCGTAGAAGAAGTGATAAAAGATGGCCCGCTTGACAAAGCTGGCTTAAACATCAAAGTTGGAACCATCATCGAAGCCATCGACGGCGAAACACTGATGCCTGACCGTGACTACGCGCAGTTTTTGAATCGTAAGTCGGGCAAAAATGTTTTATTGACTTTGCTTGAAGGCGCAGCGCGTCGTGAAGTAGTGATAAAACCCATTTCGGTGGGTGAAGAAAGCCAATTGTTGTACAAACGCTGGGTACGCCGCAACCAAGACGAAGTAGAAAAACAGAGCAACGGAACACTGGGTTATATTCACATTCCTGGCATGGCCGATGGGCCTTTCCGCGTCACATACGACGAAGTAATGGGTAAATATGCGCTCAAAAAAGGCATTGTAGTCGATACCCGCAACAACGGCGGCGGCGACTTGGTCTCCGATTTGGCCACTTTCTTTTCGGGTAAAACGTACATGTACAACTCCACCGATAAGCGTATTATTTATTCAGAGCCAAGCTATCGTTGGAGTAAGCCGAGCATTTCTTTAGCCAATGAAGCCAATTATTCCGACGGCCACTGTTATGCCCACATGACACAAGCGGCTTCGCTCAATAAGCTAGTCGGGATGCCCGTACCTGGAACCTGTACATTTGCCGCGTGGGAGGTGCTACAAGACCCTAGTATCCGCTGGGGCGTACCACCCGTCGGAGTTAAAACTATGGCAGGTACCTATTTAGAAAATGCCCAAACTGAACCCAACATCAAGGTTTCTAACGAGTACGATGTCGTAGGCAAAGGCAAAGACCAGCAGCTAGAACGTGCCGTAGAGGAATTGGTGAAAGAGGTGAAGTAGGATTCACTCTAAGCTCCGTAGATGCGAAATGTTTTGCCTCTACGGAGCTTGTAAAAAGGATAAATCAGATTTTTTCTAGTAAGAGTTTGTCTATCTAAAGCTATTTGTATGTTGGCAACCTCTGCCGGGTAGCGTTTGCACAAAAAATTCTAATCTTTGCTCGAAACAGAGCTGCTCCCTAATACGCCCTCCCAATAGAATTGGTAACTTTACGGTTTCGTTTTGCGTTACCAATTCATGGAAAACAATCAGCCTATTTTAACAGACATCGAACTCACAGGCCACGACCGCATTGAGGTTATGGGCGCTCGAGAACACAATTTAAAAAATATCGACGTTACCATTCCGCGAAATAAACTCGTGGTGGTGACGGGTATCAGCGGCAGTGGTAAATCATCGCTAGCGTTTGATACCATTTACGCCGAAGGCCAACGCCGCTACATGGAGAGCTTTTCGGCCTATGCCCGTGGTTTTTTGGGTGACATGGAGCGCCCCGACGTGGACAAAATCGAAGGGCTCAGTCCTGTCATTAGCATTGAGCAAAAAACTACCTCACGTAACCCCCGCTCTACGGTCGGGACAGTAACAGAAATCTACGACTTTTTACGCCTTTTGTACGCCCGCGCAGGCGATGCTTACAGCTACGCCACGGGACGGCCAATGATTAAGCAGTCGCAAGACCAAATCACCGACCAAATCATCGGTCAGTTTGAGAATCAAAAGTCTATCCTCCTCGCCCCTGTCGTCAAAGGGCGGAAAGGGCACTACCGCGAATTGTTTGTTCAAATTGCCAAACTAGGCTACACCAAAGTGCGGGTGGACGGTGAAGTACAGGACATTGCGCCCAAAATGCAGCTCGACCGTTACAAAATCCACGACATCGAAATTGTTATTGATAGGTTGATTCCAAAAATAGAAGACCGCTTTCGATTGAGCCAATCGGTCGGGACTACTCTCAAACAAGGTAAGGGGGTGATGATGCTTTTGGACGCGAAAAACCAAGTACATTATTTCTCCCAAAACCTCATGGACCCTGAGTCGGGCATTAGTTACGACGACCCCGCCCCCAACAGTTTTTCTTTCAACTCCCCTTACGGCTGGTGCCCTACGTGTCAAGGGCTGGGAGTGATTGAAGAGATTACGGAAGAAAGTATTATTCCCGATAAAACCCTCAGTCTCAGCAAGGGTGCTATCGCTCCCATCGGCGAGTACCGCGACTTATGGATATTCAAACAACTCGAAGTATTACTCAAACCTTACAAGATAAACCTCACTACTCCGATTGAGAAATTTCCTGCCGAGGCCATTGACATTATGCTCAACGGTACCGATGAGCCTGTACCCGTACCTTCCAAAAAGTACGAGGGCACCGAATGGAACACCAAATACGAGGGCATCATTCCGTTTTTGCGACGTCAGCAAGAAAACGGAACGGAGAAAATTCAAGAATGGCTCAAGGATTTTATGCACACCAATACCTGCCCCGATTGCAAAGGTGCTCGCTTGAAAAAAGAAGCACTTTGGTTTAAAATTGGGGATAAAAATATTGCCGAATTGGCCGAAGCAGACATTAGCGAGTTGAGCCGCTGGATGAACGACGGACTGGAAGAACGTATCACCGAACGTCAGCGGTTGATTGGCCGTGAAGTGATCAAGGAAATTCGGAAGCGAGTTGGCTTTTTATTGGACGTTGGCTTGGATTATTTAACGCTCAACCGTCCTTTGAAAACCCTTTCGGGTGGGGAAGCGCAACGCATTCGTCTGGCCACGCAAATCGGGACGCAACTTACGGGCGTGCTTTACATCATGGATGAACCCAGCATTGGATTGCACCAACGCGACAACGTTCGTCTGATTGATTCATTGAAAAAACTACGGGATTTGGGCAACACCGTCCTCGTCGTTGAGCACGACAAAGACATGATGCTCGAATCCGATTATATCCTCGACATCGGCCCAGGAGCAGGTCGACACGGCGGGCAAGTGGTAGGACACGGAACTCCCGCCGACTTTCTTAAAAACGGCTCTCTCACCTCTGACTTTTTGAGTGGCCGCTGCACCATCGAAATTCCCAAAAAACGTCGCGCAGGAAACGGTAATGCCATTGTGTTGAAAGGTGCAACGGGGCATAACCTCAAGAATGTAACGCTCAAACTTCCGCTTGGCAAAATGGTCAGCGTAACGGGGGTGAGCGGCAGCGGCAAATCCTCCCTTATTCATGAGACGTTGTTCCCGATTCTAAATCGCCATTTTTACAATTCAAAACGCGAACCGTTACCGTTTAAAAGCATCGAAGGACTAGAGCATATCGACAAGGTGATTGAGGTGGACCAGTCACCAATTGGCCGCACGCCTCGCTCTAACCCTGCTACGTACACCAACTTATTTTCGGAAGTCCGTACGTTGTTTGCCGAGCTTCCTGAAGCCAAAATTCGCGGTTACAAACCTGGACGTTTTTCGTTCAACGTAAAAGGAGGACGCTGTGAAGATTGTGAAGGCGCGGGAATGAAAAAAATCGAAATGGAGTTTTTGCCCGACGTTTACGTTGATTGTGATACGTGCAAAGGCAAACGCTTTAACCGAGAAACGTTAGAAGTACGCTACAAAGGAAAATCCGTGGCCGATGTCCTCGATATGACGGTAGAACAAGCGCTAGAATTTTTTGAAAGTATTCCCAAAATATACCGTAAAGTTCAGACCCTCAACGACGTAGGTTTGGGCTATATTACCCTTGGTCAACACGCCACTACACTGTCGGGAGGGGAAGCACAACGGGTAAAATTGGCCGAAGAACTTTCTAAAAAAGATACAGGCAAAACGCTCTATATTTTGGACGAACCTACGACGGGGCTTCACTTTCAGGACATTAAGCATTTGCTCCATGTTTTAGATAAACTCGCCGACAAGGGAAATACGGTACTGATTATTGAGCATAATTTGGATGTCATCAAAGTATCAGACCACGTTATCGACCTTGGCCCCGAAGGTGGCAACGGCGGTGGGCGCATCATCGGCGAAGGCACGCCAGAGCAAGTAGCGAAGGTAAAGGAGAGCTTTACTGGAAAGTTTTTGAAAATGGAGTTGGAGTAATTGTTGAGATAATCCTATGAAAATACAGTTTCATTTGTCAACTATTTTCAACTAATAATTGTACTTTGTATCCAAATTTTGCTTTATAACGGGCTTTTATACCAAAAAACGATTTTCAAGTAGTAACTCCCTAATTATATCTCACTAACTACCCCTCTCACAACCAATGAAACGTAGATTCCTTTGCTGTTTACTGGCTTTTGTGCACATCACGCTTTTTGCTCAAAAAGTTGATTTAGACCGTTTTTCCTTTGATTATAGTTATCTAAAACTTCCCAAAGAATTTATCGAGCCCAATAAACGTACGTTTGGCGTGCGAGTCGAAACGGCTAGGAGTATTGGAGTGGTGACCGATGTAAATCTTATTCATGACCGAATTCAAGTGGGAGGCTTTGAACGCGTTACTCAAAACCCTACCGTAGGCGTCGAAATTCGATTCAATAGCTTCAAAATTTTAGGGTACGAAATTAAAGAACGGGTAGAGGAGAAAAAAGATAAAGACGGTAAAATCACCGAACGTAAAGTGTACTATTGGGCAGAGGTAAATTACAGTTCAGAAGGCGATTATGCTATTATTGGCCCTCGCACGCCGAACCAAAAACAAACCGAAGCTCAAGCCAAAGAAATGGAGAAAAACCGCTTTTTGCAACAAGCCAATGTCTCCAATGAATCGAACAAAGTGATGTCGGGTTCGACGGGGACGTTCAAGCAAATGTACAAAACGAGCGAGTTTAAAAACTCTATGGATGTCCGTGATTATTACCGCGACAATCAAGTGTTGATTCGCGAAGAGATTACGCGGGCGTGGGTGAACAGTACCATCTCTACCGTTAATCAGCAACTCTCTAGCTTATACGGTTTTGACGAAACCAAAGGTCGCGACTTTTTGTGGATTTTGGATTCAAAAAGCCACCCCGAATACCCTATTCAACAAGAAGCTATCAAAGCCATAAAACAGCTAATGGCCGAAATGTCAGCGTTTCGTGGCATTAAGGTTCTTGAAAAGAACCTTGGCCCCGTGATGTCTTATTTTGAAGAACTTAAAGGTAAATATAAAGGAAGCGATAAACGTGAGCAAAAGATGCGGTATTCGGCCTACTACAATTTGGCAAAGCTGTATTACCTCTTAGATCGCCCCGACGATTCGGAAAAAGAAGCCCTTGGACTCATCCAAAATGGTTTTGATACCAGCGATGGCGAACAGTTTGTGCGCATGGCTAAAGTCCTCCGTGAAGACCTCAACCGTCAAAGAATGGACACTCGCCACTTTGACTAAGTTATTTTCATAGCAGTCGCTCGGCTCTACCGAGTGACTGCTATGAATCGGTCTAGCCACTATTTCCTCTTCTCTAGGCTGTCAATCCACTGCTCAAGCACTACGCCTTCTTTATGAATACTCACTCGGCCAATTTTGGGCATCATTACGCCCGGGTGCACCGAATTCATGCGGTAGATAAGAATGGATTCTTTTCCTTTTCCTGGGTTGATATCAAATAGGTAAGAGCCTGCTCCCATCCCCACTGCTACGGGCGACTTCAACACTTCCCAATGAAACGGGTCTTTTTCTTCGTAATTTAGGTACAAACCCGACGTAGAAGCGGGGCGATTGGCATGATGACAATGCCCACAGTTCACGTCCAAATACGACCGCGCACGGTCATTGAGCGACGCCTTTGCTTCATTTATGCCCACCAAAGGGACAATTTTAGCAATGTCTTCCGATTTGGCCTTCAGATACCCCACTTTTTGCCAGCGCGCCAAAGTGAGAAACTTCGCATTTTTCTACCAATACATTTTTGCATTGAACGGGATAAATGCCGTAAGTACCGTTTTTAGAGTTTTTATCGTTGGTTCAATTGGTGTTCACCGCGCGAAACGTGATGCTGTTGCAATGTTGCGTTTTGATGCAATCCCCGGGCGCGTCCATAACGGTAAAATCTTACAGCGTAATGCCATCGCCCGCAATTTTCACCCCTTCGCCTCCCGTTTTGATATTTTTAAAGGACAATACAGTATTGTACATTCCCGCCCCTTTGATCGTTACTTTATTGACTTTATCCAAAATCAACTGGGTATTCATTTCGTAAAAGCCTTCGGGAATTTCAATCGTCTCACCTTCTTTTGCTTCAATAAACTTTGCAACCAGCGCCTCCATTTGTTCGGGCGTGGCCTTTGGCAAAGAGGCAATGTCTAGCTTGCTTTTTTGGGTTTCTAGCGTTCGGCGGCATTTTGTGTTTGTAGTTCTTTGATGTAAGTATCGCTATTCATCAAATAATGCTCCGCAATCATACGCCCCAAACCACACCACTACCTCTTCGGTTTGTTCATTGAGCTAATATTCTCGAACGCATCCTTTTACGACAAACGAAATCACATCATTTGCCGATTTTTAATTCCTATTCCCGCTACCGAAAACTCAAACTTTCGGCAGCGGGAGTATCTTTACTTCTTCGCTTGTTTTTCACCTTTCACCGACCGCAGGTACTTGACCAAATCCAGCACTTCCTGCTCCGACAAGTTGTCGAACAAACCGACGGGCATCAGCGACGTGGGCATTACCTCCCGCGACTGAATGGCGGATTTGTTGACAATCACAGCATCCTGCCCCACAACGCGCATCGTTAACTGACGCTCGTTTTCAGCGATGACGTTGCCTGAGTACGTGCGCCCGTCACGGGTAGTGACGACGACGAGCTTGTAATCGTCCTGAATTTCGCCGCTGGGGTTCAGCACGTTAAACAACAGGTAGTCGAGGCTGACGCGATTAGAGCCTGTTAAATCGGGACCAATGTTACCGCCTTTGCCGTACATTTTGTGGCAGCTTCCGCACGTCCGCTGAAAGACTACCTCGCCTTTCACGGGATTGGCCGTCGCAACGGCTTTTTCGGTAATCATGCGCTGGTATTTAGCGTACGATTTTTCCAGCGATGGCTCTTGCTCAATCGGCCCCCACACTTCGATGAATCCGCTACCAACCACCCGCAGTAACTGCCGCGCAGCATACGGGGGCACGTCCCGCTTAGGGATGACCTGATTTTTAAGGGCTTGTGTCAACTGCCAACCGTATTTTGGCCGCGACGAAAGGGTCTGGATGGCGTATTGTTTCTCGGCCGCCGTAAAGTCTTTGTAATTCGAAATCAGCAACTTTGCCAACGGTTCTTTGTCATAATCGGCAATGGCTCGAATCACATCCAAACGCAGCTTAGGTTCGTTGAGCAGGTCAGGTATTTCGACAATCAGTTCCTCGCGCTTGCGGACGGCAATGGTCTGTAACGCCTGCTGACGCTGTACCAGCGGTGCATTTTTGTTTTTGAGCGTCACCATCGACTTCTGCGTGGCTTCAGTATCGCCAAAACGTTGGGCAATCTGTAACGCTAGTTGGGAGGTTTCACCCCCACTCTGTTTTAGTTTAGCGTACAACCCCAACCAGTTGGTGGGCGCTTTGAGGTCAAAACGACCTTCCAGCCCATCGCGCATCCCTTCCAGCATACTGATGACATTTAGCTTTGGCAAAGTTTGGAGCTTTGCCAAAGTTCCCACTACGCTTTCTGGCGCATTGGCATCAATCAACCGACGGGCTACATATTTTGAAACCAGCGGAATCTGCGCCTGAGCAGCCAACTCCAGCGCCCGTTGCGGATTAGTTTTTACCAGTGGTTCTAGTCCGAACCAAATCATTTTAGGCAAATTGTGGTCTTCGTTGTCTTCGCCGTGACGGGACAATTGCTCCGCGATTTTCCACGCCGTTTCAGTATCCACCCGTTGTAGGGCCGATGCCAGGTACAACCGAACGACGGGCGAAGGGTCGTCTTTGGCCATTTTTGCAAATGCAGCCAATGCCGCCGTACCAGAGGCTTTGTCTTCGCACAACAACTGAATCGCCCACGCCCGCACATACTCGTCCTTATCCGCCAGCGATGCCTGCAACTCCTTAATCGACAATCGGTTGGTCACGTACAATGCCCACATCCCCCGAAGACGAAGATCGGGATTGGTGTTTTGCTGAAAAATTGTCTGGAGTTCCATTACCGCATCGGCAGCAATGCTTCCTTTGACGGCCCGTGCCTGCAAAATCACCCGTGCACGGCGTGCGTGCCAGTCGCTCGGACTAGTTTGCAAGATGGCGAGTTGTTTATCCGTTAGTTTTGATAAATCATCGTAGCGGCCGTCCCAGTTTTTGGCTAGTGATTCTTTAGGCATAATTCGAAAAATTCGTCCCGTTTCGCCGTTCACCACCTCCTTGCCGCAAATGTCGGCATCGTGCCAGTCGAGCACATACAGCCCGCCATCAGGCCCAACTTCCATGCTAAATCCTACCCACTGGGCATTATTTGCCATCAAGAGTTCATCGCCGTGTTTGGCCACAAACCCCGACCCACGCGGCACTAGCACATCCGATAAAACGGCGTGTTCATGAATATTAGCCATAAAAATACGCCCTTTGTGTTCTTCAGGAAAAGCGTCCGACTGATACACCCGCGCCCCGCCGTGGGCCGAGCGGTGGCTGTGGTCAGCAATGGTTCGTATGTCGCTGTACATATAAGGGTTAAAATGCTGCCCCCCCTGACGATGGTAAATCCCGCCCAGAATGATGTGCCACATGTGTGGAATCACGCAGGCGCTGATAAATAGCTGACCTTTGGCGTTATAGTCAATTCCCCACGGATTGCTGAACCCATGCGCCACCACTTCAAACTTGTCTTTAGTCGGGTGATAACGCCACACCCCGCCGTTGATGTCCACGCCTTCGCCTTGCAACAAGTCTTCGGGAAACGGATCTTTGTGACGATACAGTTTACCTTTCCCTTGGGGCTTACGCACTTTCGACGGCGTCGCAAATCCCTGACAGCCATACAACCAGCCATCAGGCCCCCAATGCAGGCTGTTCAGCGTTTCGTGACGGTCGCGGATACCCCAGCCCGTTAACCGCACCTCAATATCGTTCATATCGGCCATATCGTCATGGTTGCGGTCGGGCACAAAGAGCAAGTTTGGCGGAGCGCCTAGAAACAACCCATCGAAGCCCACCGCCATAGCCGCAGGAAAGGCAATACCTTCCAAAAACACCTTTTTAGTGTCGGCCACGCCGTCGTGATTGGTATCTTCAAGAATCAGAATACGGCTATTACCAGCATTGGAAAAACCACTCCCCCGCGATTCATAATCACGGTTTTCGGCCACCCAAAGGCGGCCACGGTCGTCCCAACAAAAGGCCATTGGCTGCGTCATCATCGGTTCCGACGCCCACGTATTTACTTTAAAGCCTTCCTTCAACGTCATGTTAGCGATGGCTTCTTCGGGGGTAAGAAATTTAGCATCGCGTCCCTCTTGTTGCGCAATTCCCCACAACGAATACATCATTTCCTGCCCGCTGTAGTCGCTCCACGTGTTGTTCATTTTCACGTCGTTGAGCTCGCCCGTATAAATTACCAACTGGTGTTTGATTACCTCCACTTTACCTTTCGGAATCTGCCAGTCGCTCAGGCGCGCTTTGGCGGGGCCAATTCCCAGTTGACCATCTACCCGCCAATGTTGCGGAAAGCCTTTGTTTTCGGGGTGGTCGAGCACCGCAATGTGCGCCCAATCGGAACGACCTTCAATCTGCATTCCTACATCGACCCAGCCCGCGCGCTGTCCCTCTGCCTTGTCATTTTTCTGGCGAGCCGCATTAACAACCTCTCCTTTGATACCCTGCTTCCACGGCATCCGTATAAACAGCCCGCCGTAGTCGTACTTACCGATGGTGACGTCGGTTTGGGCTTCTCCCGCCCATTCTAAGTCCAGCAAATAGCGCCCATCCTGCTCCCGCATGACCCACGTTTGGGTTTCGGTCAATACGGCATTGCCCTTGTCGTCGAGCAAGTCATACACCGTTTCCCATTTCACTTCCGTGCCCTGAGCTTTAATAACTTTAGCCGAAACTTTGCGCCAATAATCGCCTTCGGGATGATGGAAATAATCGCGGCCGTTGACCCGCGTAAAACCCCAGTAAATACCCGTTTGGTGTTTGTGATGGCCCGGGCTATACTCCGTTAGAATTCCTTTACCATCAGGAGCCACAATGGGGTGGAGATAGGGGCGATGGTTAGTTTTTACATTTTGTACAAGTATTGACTCTTTTATACCCAAACGATGAACCGAAATTGTCGAGTTTTTCGAGTCATACATCGCATGTAATACCGATTTTTTGAGTGGGGTCTTTACACTCTGTTTTTCTTTTGGCACAAATGCCAATCCTCCTAAAAGGCATAGAAGGACAACCAAAACCGTAGGCAATTTCTTCATTTTTATTGATTTATGACTATTTATTCTAAAAAGCATACAAACCTCAAATATTCCTTCATCAGAGCATTGTTATTTTCAAACAATTATGTTTGATACAATACTGGTTTTTAATGAAGGCCGAAAAGAGGCATATACCAAAGTTAGCTCATGGCTCATCAACATACCATTCATTACCCTATATTTGTTGGGATAAGGCCACGTACTCAGCAATGAGCGTCCAGCAATGCGCTTCACACTCCCAGCGCATTTGTACCAAGGGCGAATTAGCCCATCGATAAAGCCACGGGTGTTCGTAAGCAGTCAATAGACCCGCAATGAAAAAGTAAAACTCTTCAAAATCAGCCTTGGTCAACGTCGATACATCTCGGGTGACGGTTATACCCTCTTTCACTCCCAAACGCATCAACGACGTTTTCAATGAAATTTCATCCAAAATAGGTTGATTTTGGGCCAACAACTCGCGCGTATCTGCAATCAATTTTGCCCGAATAGGTTCAAGTATTGAAATGGTAAAGGCTCCCATCAACCGAGCCACATGGTAAATAATCGGAACCGTTCGAGGGTATTCATGCGCACAACGAAACGGCTCCAATAGGTAGCGATTGGTCTCAATGACTGACCGAATATACGTAAGACTAGCTTCGTCGTGCTGATTCAGCGGAAGCTGAGATTCATACACCCAATACATCAAATTGGCCAAGACACAGGCATCAAATTCAATATACATATTTTTCCCAAACCAGGTAGAATACGCCCGTAAATTCCGATAGTCGGCATACGTATTCTTGACTTGAAGTTTTGTTAGGTTGGCATGTAATATCAATTTTTCTTTCAGCCATTTTGCTTCATCTTTGGTCGGCGACGAGGTAAGGTAAATCATGGCCGTATCGTCGACATCATCTGGAATCCGAAAATGTTCGAATCGGCGAAATAAATAACCATTGGGAAAATGGTTGGAGGGTCGTGTTTTCCAAAAATTATACGTTTTGAGACCGTCTTTATTCTGAAAAAGAGGATAAGTTTTCAAGGCTTTGTCTCGAATTTCGTCTACTTGTTGCTGGGCTTTCTCCGAAAGTTTCGGCTTTATTTTTTGTAACGTAAAAACAATAACAGCCGTAAAAAAAATCGTCGTATCTTGCCTAACGTACCCTATCAAACGATTGACTCGCTGGGCTGGAAATAGCCCCGCATCAAAACAGCCTTCCCCTTTCGACTGTAATGTCGCGATTTTTTCGATGATTCTGTCCAGTAATTCTGCGCTAGTCAAATCCATGCACGAATATCGTAAAAACTTTTTCTACAAAAACTATATCTTCAAATCATAGCTGTAAATCAACGATTTAAAACTTTGGCACGGAGTTTGATTACCCTTCATGGTAGAACCTTAATCCATGCGTAAAAATGAAAAAAGTATATACATCGGTTATTGCTATGCTCATCACTGGTATGAGTTTTGGTCAACAAACTTTTATTTTATCACACATCGACCACCGTGGGTTTATTAATCTTGCGGGTGGTGTTAGTATGCCTGTCAAATCGCTGATGAAGGGAGACCCTACCGCTCCGTCTGATGTATCGGCTTTGCGTGGTACGTCTATGCACGTTTCGGCGGGCTATCGTCTTTCTCGCCGTTTTGGTGTGATGGGCTCGTTTACCAACTGCTTAAACGAATCAAGTACCCAAAAGTTAGTACAAAATATCCAAACAAGTCATTCTGGAGGAAGTTGGAGTGTTTCGGGAGGTACTTGGAACTGCTCGCATTTTATGGCAGGGCCTTACATGACATTTTCCAAAGGTCTTTTGATGTTTGACACTCGATTACTGGGCGGTTATTCGTGGATTGACCGCCCCTCTACTGAACTTAAAGGGCAGTTTTATGATGTACCTTTGACCATTAAAACCTACCAAACCAAAAGCGGTTCGTTTTCGGCAGGAGCAGGTACAAGCATTCGCGTAAAGGTAATGCGTAATTTTTCGCTTGCAGTTCATGCTGACTACATTAGTACACGCGCATCTTACAATAACCTCACAAGTACCCTCATCATTGGCGAAGACAAAGTCGATGATAAAATCAGGGAGGTACACCCAATTGGCTTATTAAGTTTTGGGGGAGGATTAAGTTTGCTTTTCTAATCCCTAGCACTAATACGACACCTTTTGACTAGCCGCAAACATTTGCGGCTAGTTTGTCTTATGACAAATCATACTCGAACTGATGCAGCAACACAACATCGACTTGTTGATTGTTTCGCCCAACGAATCCTACCCTACTCACGCAGTTGAAGACGTATTTCAACAAGGCATTCCTGTCATTTTACTCGACTGCAAAATTGCGACTCAGTTGCACAGCACTACCTTTCCCTTTTACAAAAAGCGAAAGTAGTCTTTACCCATAACGACATTATGGCTGACAGTACCCAGCGGGTTTGTAAAAATGCGAGCCTTCACCCATTCCCCTTTTTATCGGTATCGATGCCCTACCTCCTCCGAAGGGGGGTAAAAAAATCCAAGAAGGCCTACTTTACGACGCTTTTTCGCCAAAAGCTCAACCAAACTCCTTCCGAATTTAGGAAAGACAACGGCAAATAAGCAGGAATGCCGTAAGTTGTTTTTACAATTTGCGGCATTCCTGCTTATTTTTCTGAAGATATTATTTATGATTTTCGTTTCAGTACAATACCTGCCAAGGGTGGAATAGTGATTGAAACCGATTGCTCTCGCCCGTGCCACTTGATGGCTTCGGTCTGCAATGGGGTAGCATTACTCACCCCACTTCCATAATAGTACGTTGCATCACTATTAAATATTTCTTCCCAAACACCCGCTAATGGAACCCCAATTCGGTAACTATGCTGAGGAGTAGGCGTCATGTTAAGCACCACCACAATCGAATCAGTAGGATTAATACCTTTACGCATATACACTACAATCGAGTTATCACGGTCTTGGGCATCTATCCACTCAAACCCTTCGGGAGAAAAGTTATAGTCATGCAAAGCAGGCTGATTGAGAAGCGTTTGATTGAGTGATTTGATACACTCTTTCACTCCTTGATGCGAATGATGATTCAACAAATGCCAATCAAGCGATTGCTGGAAGTTCCATTCGCGTTCCTGCCCAAATTCTCCCCCCATAAATATCAACTTCGTACCTGGGTGGGTGTACATGTAGGTAAACAACAAGCGAAGGTTGGCAAAACGCTGCCAATCGTCGCCTGGCATCTTACCAATCAACGAACCTTTGCCATAGACCACCTCATCGTGCGAAAGTGGCAACATAAAGTTTTCCGAAAACGCATACACCAAACTAAACGTGATTTGGTCTTGGTGCCAACGACGGTACATTGGGTCTTTTTCGAAATACTTCAAGGTATCGTTCATCCAGCCCATCATCCACTTCATCCCAAAACCTAAACCGCCTAAATACACTGGTCGAGAAACCCCAGGGAAGGCCGTCGATTCTTCAGCGATAGTTTGTACATCAGGGAATTCCTTGTACACAGCCTCGTTCATTTCGCGCAGGAGTGAGATAGCCTCTAAGTTTTCGCGTCCGCCAAACTCATTGGGAATCCATTCGCCATGCTTTCGTGAATAATCGAGGTAAAGCATCGACGCAACGGCATCTACCCGTAGGCCATCGGCATGGTAGCGTTCCAACCAAAACAGCGCATTTGAAATCAAGAACGAACGAACTTCATTTCGACCATAATTAAAGATGTAACTCTTCCAATCGGGGTGATAGCCTTTGCGAGGGTCGGCATGTTCGTAGAGGTGTGTTCCGTCAAAATTATACAAGCCGTACGCATCTCCAGGGAAGTGAGAAGGCACCCAATCCATCAATACCCCAATTCCTGCTTCGTGAAGTTTTTCAATCAAATACATCAAATCTTGTGGTGCTCCCATGCGCGAAGCGCACGAGAAGTAGCCTGTGATTTGATACCCCCACGAAGGTGGATAAGGTGCTTCCATGATAGGCATGAACTCAACGTGCGTAAAGCCCATCTCTTTTACATAAGGCACCATTGCATCGGCAATCTCGCGGTAATTGAGGAAACGCTCCGGGTCAGAGGGGTCGCGCATCCACGAGCCCAAATGCACTTCATAGACCGACATAGGGGCATTGAGTGCATTGTTTTTTCGACGATCGCGCATCCAGGCGTCGTCTTGCCATTCGTACCACGTATCCCAAACTACCGAAGCAGTCTTTGGAGCTATTTCGCACCACAACGCAAACGGGTCGGCTTTTTCGAGGTCTTGGCCGTGGTTATTGGAATGAATAAAGTATTTATATACTTCACCACGACCGATATTTGGAATAAACCCTTCCCAAATGCCCGAGCCATCCCAACGAGCGTTGAGCGAATGACTTCCACGGTTCCAGCCGTTAAAATTTCCAATGACTGACACATAACGAGCATTGGGAGCCCAAACGGCAAAGTACGTACCAATGACGCCTTTGTACTCCGTTACGTGCGAGCCAAGCTTTTCGTATAGCTTGTAGTGCTTCCCTGATTTAAAAAGGTAAATATCAAATTCGGAAAACCGTGAATATTCTTCAACATTTTTCAACTCTCCAGTCGGTTCAGCTACTTGTGCTGCTTCCACTACTGGCTCCGCTTTTTTGCGCGTTTTTTGGGGGGTAGAGGGTTCGGCCACAACTTCTTTTTTTGTTTTGGTTGATTTTGCCATAATATTGAGCTTAGAGTTAGTTCATTATAGGTTATGTGCCGCAAAATAGATTTTTTCGAGCCATAATTGCACTATGATGTTTAAAAAAACTTTTTCATTTTAAAATACTACTTTCAACCTCTTTAACGAGCGACTTACATAAATGCACTTTTTTGACATCAATAGCATCTTTTTTGAGGCTTTGGGCTACTCAATGAGCCACTTAGAGTTTTGGGCTACTGTTACAGGTGGAATAGCCGTTTGGCTCTCTGCCCGTGAGAACGTGTGGAGCTGGATTATTGGGCTGGCGAATGTCGTTTTGGCCTTTGTCCTGTTTTACCAAATTCAATTGTATCCCGATATGTTTTTGCAGGTTTTCTTTTTCATTACTAACCTCATTGGGTGGTGGCAATGGAAATATCCCAAAGCCAACGAAGCCAATCGTAACAACGAACTTAAAATAAGCAAATTATCAATCCAACAGTGGTTGCTTTTAGGAATTGGAGGGGTTGCGTGTACAGTGCTTATGGGGACTTTTGCCAAAAACTTACATGAGTGGTTACCCACTATGTTCAGTAAACCCAGTGCTTTCCCTTACATGGATTCATTCACAACGGTCATGAGCATTTTAGCCACTTTCATGCTTATTCGAAAAAAAATCGAAGCATGGTACATCTGGCTTTTAGTGGATGCCATTTCAACCTACATGTACTCACTCAAGGATGTCAAGCTGTACGCTTTGCTTTATTTCGTTTTTTGCTTTATTGCTGCTTTTGGGGCTTACAATTGGACTAAAGAGTATCAAGAATATTCACGATAGCGGCTTTGTTTAGGAAGTAACTTTTTGAGCAATGGCAACGGTATCTTTCAGCAACGGTTTGAGCTGAAGGTTACCACTTTTGAGTTTGAACTATGTCCTACTCCACGGTCTGAAAAGGCCGTAAGCTGACGTAGAAGTGACGAGGTTCGAAGAGCCATTGAGCCATTTATAAAAAACTAGTTAAATCGTCGTTTGGGAGCCAAATTATATCGAATTCCTACTCCCGTGGTAAAACCAGCTCCTTTGGTTACAAATCGTGCTTTATCGCTAGGTTCTTGGTTATTTTTAATGGACACATCCATTTGTGCAATATTCATCATTCCCACCACCTGCCGTCCGTACACACACAATGTCCAACGGCGCGATAGCGCCCAATTGAGGCTCATGTTCAATTCCGCGTTTAGGGAGTGCTGTCTAACCACACCTACCGAACCTGAGTACGACAAAGAATCAATCCAAGTGTGGCCACGCGAAGTAATAAGGCCACTAAAGGTTGTAAAGTTGTAAGGAGTCTTTGAACGAACATACTGCAAACCTACTCCAAGATATGCCTCTAATTGATGATGGAAAACCCGTACTCGCCAATTAGCTCTTACGGGAATACTCAAAAAACGAAAAGAATTAGTACCAATAACTCGGTCAGTTTGGTAGAGATAAACGAGGTTCAACGGCAACGCATACGCTCCTGTTTCTACTGAAAAATATGGGCTGATATTCCTTCCAACTTTAAGTCCGTAGATAGGCATAATTCCCGAACTGCCTGAACTGTATTTTGAAAGCTCGCCCACCACCATGCGAGTCTGACTACTAAAAATACCTATATCAGCGCCTAAGTACCAATGACCCGTAAAAAGGCGATTTTGACAAAATCCCGACGACATCGAAAACCACCACAACAATCCAGCAAGCGCGTAACCGTGTTTCATGGGCAGGGAGGGTTAAAATTCTGAATCTGTGGCTAATATACAAAAATGAACAATACGCGATTCGGATACCTGCAACTTTGTTCTCATTTATCTTGCTTGGATATTTTTCAAATAAAAATCGGTCAAACAAAGGTGTTTTACACCTTTGTTTGACCGATTTTTATTTTAGGGTCAATCTGACTATCGTCTCACATTTTAAAACCAGTCTGCGCCCAAATTACGGAAAGGCCAAGGAATAGATAAGAAAATAACCAACAAAGCGATTAAGTAAAAGGTGAATACTTTACTATGGTTTCCTTTTTTACCTTGAGCATGACCAACTGTAATCAATGCTACTGCGATAAGCATTCCTACAAGATGCTCTACTGCGTAAAAACGGTAGAGCTTGTCGCTCATCATATCAAAGCGTACTTTAACACCAATATTCATAAAATACAAAATCAATCCGATAAGTAACTGTGTATGCGTTGCAATCATTGCAAACAGATACACTTTAGAATACGGTGCATTGGTTTCATTTTTTTTACCAAAGGCAGTAATGATAGCTGCAATCAAAAGCCCTAAAACGACGTAGCGTAGGCCAGAATGTGCACGAACGAGGATTTCCATTTAGTATTGGGTTGTTTACGTGGCAAGCCACTATTGTTGGTATATAACTACTTAACAAAAATTGCCAATGTAGTTGACTCATAGACGCCCAAATTGGCATCACGTACATTTTCCATGATTGGTCGCAAAGCACACGTGGCTTCGTCGATACAGTCATCACACTTCACATAAAAATGCAAAGAAACACAAGGGGTTGGAGCAATTGGCCCATCAATAACACGGATGACCTGCGCAAAATTGACGCGCTCAGGCTCTACTCGTAGCATGTAGCCTCCGCCTTTCCCTTTTTGGCTAGATAGAATTCCGTGATTACGTAACTCTAAAAGAATCGCCTCCAAAAACTTCTTGGGTATATTTTCACGTTCGGCAACGTGTGAGATAAGCACAGGCCCTTTGCCATATTCTTCGGTCAAAACTTTTAAAGCTTTGAGGGCGTATTTTGCTTTTTTTGAAATCATAAGTTAATCATGTGGTTGAGAAGTATAAACGAAAAGGTTTTTGCAAATTTAGTCGATTTGAACAATAGATTATCATATTTAGCTTATATTTTTAATATGACTATATCCAATACTCTCTCTACTTAGATTGGCTACACAAAAACTAGCTTAAGCGGTCTTTGAAACTATCGTATCCATATTCTTTAACAAGTTTAAAAGTACCATTTTGTTGAATTATACCAATCGAAGGCAAATTTACCCCGTTAAAGGTTGTTGTTTTTACCATAGTGTAATGAATCATATCATCAAACACGAGAGTTTGCCCCACTGCTAAGGGTGTATCAAAAGAATAGTCCCCCATAAAATCGCCTGCGAGGCATGTCATTCCTCCAAGTCGATAGGTTGGCTTTTCCGTTTGAGGTTCATGGTATGCTTCCAAAATTCGTGGTTTGTAGGGCATTTCTAGCGTATCGGGCATATGTGCTGCAAACGAAGTATCCAAAATAGCTACTTTTATTCCTTGGCTGTCTATAATGTCCAATACTGTCGATGTCAAATACCCCGTCCTCCAGGCAATTGCCGAACCTGGCTCCAAAATCACCTCTAACTGATATTTTTTGCGTATTTTTTTAATCAATTGAATCAATTTAGGAATATCGTACCCTTCGCGCGTCATGAGATGTCCACCACCCATGTTCAACCACTTAGCTTGATGTAACAAATCTCCAAACCGTGCCTCAAGTGCTTCCAGCGTTCGTTCAAGCACATCCACCCCATTTTCGCACAACGTGTGAAAATGAATTCCTTCAATTCCTTCAGGGAGTTCTGCCCCAAAATGGTCGCGCGTTACTCCCAATCTTGAACCAGGCACACACGGGTTGTACATATCCGTTTCTACTTCTGAATACTGTGGATTGACGCGAATTCCACATGAGACAGCTGCTTCCGGATGTGCCAAATTGTAGGTACTAACCTTTTCTTTGAAACGGCCCCATTGCGAAAGAGAATTGAAAGTCAGATGGCTACTTCGTTTCAAAACCTCATCGAATTCATTGTCCTTGTAAGCTGGTATGTAAGTATGCGACTGATAGCCCAAGTAATCATTAATAAGCTTAATTTCATTTAATGAACTAGCTGTAGCTCCAGGCAAGTATTCTTTGACAATCGAAAAGGCACTAAACATTGAGAACCCTTTGAGAGCTAGTATTATTTGACAACCTGCTTCGTCCATCACATTTTTAATAAGTTGTAAATTCTGACGCAAGAGCCGTTCTTCCAATACAAAACATGGTGAAGGAAGAGTTTTAAAATCAATAGACATACTATTTTTTATTGTCAAGTGGCAAATGATTTAATAACAAATACCTTTTTATTTTACACAAATTTATAGGATTACAAACGGCAAATATAAAACTATAAAAGGTCTGCTAACGTTCTTTTACAAGAAGTTTCTCTATTTTACAATAATATGAAAATCGGACTCGTACTTTCGGGAGGTGGCGCTCGTGGAATCATGCACTTGGGAGTTATTAAGGCACTCAACGAACACAGGCTTACCCCTCACTTCATTGCAGGCACTAGCGCGGGAGCCATTGCTGGGGCTTTGATCTCCTATGGTTATTCACCAGATGAGGTTTTACGAATACTGTTAAGCACTAATTTTCTCAAATATTTACGACCTTCTTTCAATGCACCTGGGCTTCTTAAAATGGACAAAGTAGAAGAACTTTATCTTCAATTACTTCCACATAACTCATTTTCACAACTTAATACTCCCCTTATAATAGCTGCAACCGACCTTGAACAAGGTGAAATCGTTTATTTTGACAAAGGCGAACTTATCCGTCCTTTGATGGCCTCTAGCTGCCTACCGGGGATTTTTGCACCCGTTCATTATCAAAAACGTACATTGGTAGACGGGGCTGTTTTAAACAATTTACCTATCGAACCCCTCTTAGAGCGGCAAGCTGATTTCCTCATTGCCTCTAATTGTAACCCTCATTCGTTCGACAAACCCATTCGTTCGACCCGTAACGTTATCGAACGCAGCATGTTATTAGCGATTCGTAATAAGACTCAAGAAAGGCTACAACGCTGCAACGTAGTTTTAGAGCCCAAAGAAGTAGGCCGATACGATATCTTCGACGTACGTAAAGCCCATGAAATCTTCCAAATTGGGTATCGCTCTACCCAGCGAAACCCTACTCTTCTTAGCCTCCTTACATAGTACCATAGGTCTTAAAACCTTTTTAGGCGTAAGAAATAATAGACAAACTCCTTTTTTTTGAAGACCAAACTACCTAGTAGAGTGCCTAATTTAGAAAAAAATAACATTTATTTTTTTATTTTTTTTTGCACTTTTTAAAGAATTTTACTTGAAATTTATATTTAAAAAAAAAGAACTATTTGGGCATATCCTAGCTTTTCATCCATCCAAAATACCTAGAATATTCGCTTAAAAACGCTTATAATACCAAATTTTTCTTTCCAAAGTACTGGTTTTCTCTTCGATGATTTTTGGTTAATGTCAATTTTCACAGAATTTACTTCCTATTTGATTTCTTGGATTATTTGATTTACTTTACGGACAAAATTTTCTTAACCTAACAAAATCTTGATATGACAAAAAACTTTACTTTACCCATTACTTTGTTTTTCTTCTGACGCTACTATTTTTCATTCCAGAAAGAGAAGCGCAATTTCTGAACATCTGAGACAATGCTTTGTAGAACGCTATCTATTGTAGTCATTCTATAAGTAGTGTCTATCTTTTTTTGATTTTGGTCTTCTCCCTCAAATAGTAGTCTTGCTATTTTGTGCTCACGCGTTTTTCTTATATCTTAAATAATTTCATGTTTCACTTATCTAACCAAACTAAATCAAATCAAACATCCCTATGAGGAAAATTCTATTTTTGAACTTTCTGTTGGTTTGCGTGATTGGTGTTACTTCTGTAGTAGCCCAAGACCGTAAGATTACAGGAAAGGTGACCGCGGCTGAGGACGGGAGTGCCTTGCCAGGCGTGTCAGTTGTAGTAAAAGGAACATCGAAAGGTGTTAATACTGATGGTAGCGGAAGCTTTTCAATTGATGCTTCTTCAAGCTCAACCTTGGTGTTTAGTTTTGTTGGTA
Organism: Runella sp.; assembly: GCA_023254175.1. Taxonomy (GTDB): domain Bacteria; phylum Bacteroidota; class Bacteroidia; order Cytophagales; family Spirosomataceae; genus Runella. The sequence goes on from JALQYJ010000093.1 coordinate 56,386, forward strand.
CTGTTAGCCAAGAAATCCCAGTAGGTAACAAGTCTATTATTAATGTTATACTGGCCGCAGACACCAAACAATTGTCAGAAGTGGTAGTAACAGCCGTTGGTATCCAACGCGACAAGAAAGCGTTGGCTTTTGCGGTTTCTAACGTAAAAGGTGCTGACCTTCAGCAACGTTCTGAGCCAGACCCATTGCGTGCCTTGAGTGGTAAAGTGCCAGGGGTTAACATTACTGCTGGTAACGGTGCTCCGGGGGCGGGTACGCGTATCACCATCCGTGGAAATAACTCATTTACGGGAAACAACCAACCACTTTTTGTTGTGGACGGTATTCCTTTTGATAACTCAGTAAACAGTACACAAGGCTACAACCAAAACACCGTTACTTCAAACCGTGCATACGATATTGACCCTAACAATATTGAGTCAATGACGGTATTGAAAGGTGCGGCTGCTTCGGCTTTGTACGGTTCTCGTGCTGCTAACGGTGTAATCGTAATCACCACAAAAGCGGGTAGTAAATCGGCTCGCAAAGGATTAGAAGTAACTTATAACTCTTCTTATTCGGTTGAAAACGTTTCAAACTTACCAGAGTATCAAGATAGCTACACCCAGGGGTCAAACCAAACCTACAATGGTGGTTTTATTGGTAACTGGGGTACTGCTATGCCAGATGCTGTGGATCGTATCAATGCAGCTTTGGGTTTTGAGCGTTATTCTAAAATAATTGACCCAGACTTCCCAGCGGGTACGATTCCTCATCCATTGGTGGATGCTACTGTGCCTTTTGGAGCAGCACGTTATCAAGCTGCTTTTCCTGAATTATTACAAGCCAATGGTCGTGGTATAGCCGTACCATTGAAAGCTTTTGATATTGTAGGGGCATTCTTCCGTCAGGGAAAAGTTTTGGAAAATGGTATCCAAATTAACTCTACTGGTGACAAGACCTCTATCAATGCGTCAATGTCGCGCACCAAAAACGAAGGTATTGTACCGAACTCATCTACCGATCGTACTACTTTGAGTTTTGGTGGAAATGCCACTTTGGTCAATGGTCTTAACGTAAGTGGTAGCGTAGCTTATACCCGCACAAACCAACAAAGCCCGCAATCTGGCGCAGGTTACTACTCCGACTACGGTGGTTTGGCAGCGGCAGGTTCTATTTATAGCCGTTTGTTTTACTTACCACGCAACTACGATTTGGGTGGGTATCCTTTTGAAAACCCTGTAGATGGTTCAAACGTATTTTATCGCGCGCTTGACAACCCACTTTGGACGGCTAAATACAATTTGTATAACTCAAGCGTAAACCGGGTGTATGGAAACATGGCGTTGAGCTACGACGTAACCCCTTGGTTGAATTTGACCGCGCGAGGTGGTTTGAATACCTATTCAGAAACTCGTCGTAACACAATTCGTCCAGGTGGTACTTTCCAACCACTTGGTTCTGTATCTCGCCAGGACTTGACGAACACAGAGGTTGACTTCACTTTCTTGGCTACGGCACAACACGACTTCACTGAGAAATTCAACGCGAAACTGTTGGTAGGTTTTAACCCTAACGAGCGTAGCTACACTGAAGCAGGGGCAGGAGGTAACCCTGTGATTGATGCGAATGTATTGACGACGGCGGCTACCTTGACACAAACTGCCTACGAATATTCTCGTAAACGTCGTTTGTATGGTATTTTCTCTGAATTGACTTTGGGTTACAGTAATTACTTGTTTTTAACGGCTTCGGCTCGCCAAGACCGTTCTTCTACCTTACCAGTGGCTAACAATACTTATTTGTACCCTGCGATTTCAACTTCGTTTATTTTTACTGATGCGTTCAATTTACCAAAGAATATTATCAATTTTGGTAAAATCAGAGCTAACTATGCTAAAGTAGGTAAAGATGCAGATCCTTACCAAGTAAATACTGCTTACAACTTGAGCCGTACTTTCTACAACGCAACGGCTATTTCAACAGCATCATTACCAAGTCAATTGAACAACGCTACTTTGAGACCAGAATTTACTTCTGAAACCGAGTTAGGTACAGAATTACAATTCCTAAATAATCGTATTGGTGTAGATTTAGCGTATTTTAGTCGTGTATCTACCGATTTGATTGTAACGCGTCAATTGCCAAATACTACTGGTTTTAACACAGAAATTACCAACGCAGGTAAAATCTCTAACAAGGGATGGGAATTGGGCTTAACCCTCGTTCCTGTAAAACTACGTAACGGCTTTACTTGGACTTCCTTCTTGGCTTACACACGCATTCGTTCTAAGGTGGAAGATGCGGGTCCAGGTGGTGAAATTTTCATTGGTGGTACGGGCCTTTCTTCATTGGGTACTATTTTCCGTAACGGATTGCCTTATGGTCAGATTTATGGTTCAGTAAACGCCCGCGATGAAAACGGCAACTTATTGATTAACCCAAGTACTGGTTTGCCAATTCGTGCTGCTGGTTCAACAATTATTGGTGATCCTAATACAAGATATACTTTGGGCTGGACTAACACCATCTCTTTCAAAGGATTCAACTTGAATATCTTGCTTGACTACAAAGCAGGTGGAAGCTTGTTCTCTTCAACAGCCGCTTCGTTGTTATTACGTGGTCAGTTGAAAGGTTCAGAAGATCGCGAAGGTATGCGCGTGATTCCGGGCGTTTTGGGTGACCCTGCTACTTATAAGCCGCTATTGGGTGATGATGGTAAGCCTATCAAAAACACGATTGCGATGTCTGCGTTCCAGTATCACTTCTCAGATGGATACGGTGCTTATGGTGCTGACGAAGTAAATATTTATGACGCGTCCGTAGTACGTATTCGTGAGATTGCTTTGGGTTATGAGGTACCAAAAACTTTCTTGAAAAAATACCTGAAAGTATTTGGTGGGCTTCGCGTATCAGCATCAGGACGTAATTTGTGGTTCTATGCACCAAACATGTTGCCAGGCTTGAACTTTGACCCAGAAATCTTGTCAAATTTCTCGGATTCAAACATTCAAGGCTTTGATTTGGGTGCTTCACCTTCAACTCGTCGTTTTGGGTTGAACTTGACCGCAACGTTCTAATTTAAGTATTGGGTAGAAACGGGGGCCGCCCGTGTGGTATTGGGTAATAAGTATTGAGTTTTTTCGCACTACTGAATACCCACTACTAAATACTATTCATCAATCACTCAAAAGAAACACACAATGAATTATAAAAACATATTTAAAACGCTGTCATTTGCAGGGATTATTGCGGTTGCAAGTTCTTGCCAACTGACAGAATTGGACATCAATACTGACCCTAACCGCCCTGCAACGGGTTCTTTGGGACTACTTTTGCCCGTAGCAGAAAATGCGGCTATCAATACACATCTTTCTGTTAATGATGCTGCAATGGGTTTTGCGGGATTGAGTACAAGTTCTGATTCATATAACCTTAGCAATACTTCTTTTCAGGGTACTTGGAATGCCAATTATAGAGCATTACAGACCATCGAAGAAATGTTGAAAGGTTCTGCTGACGGTAAAAATCCACGCTACCGTGGAATTGCGCTGACTTTGAAAGCGTTTGCAGTAGGTACTATGGTGGATATGTTTGGAGATATTCCCTACAGTGAAGCCTGGAAAGGAAATGCCGCTGAATCTAATAAAACGCCTAAGTTTGACAAAGATTCAGAGATTTATGAAGATTTACTCAAATTATGCGACCAAGCTATTGTGGAGCTAGCTAAGCCACAGCCTGTAGCGGTACAAAATGACTACATAGGTGGTGGTAATGCTACGACTTGGACGCGTATTGCCAGAACGGTAAAGCTTCGTTTGTTGCTTACCTCTCGCAAAGGCCGTGCCAACGGTAATGCAGAGTTGAAAGCTGCTTTTGATGCAGGTGGTTATATTACTACCCCTGCCCAAAACTGGTCTTACTTGTTTTCTAAGCAAGTAGCTCCTGAAAGAAACACGCACCCTTGGTACGGTACTTACGCGGGTTTGGGTGACCCGCAATACATCAATCACCAATTTATGGGGGAAATGATTTTGAACAAAGACCCTCGTTTGCCTTTCTATTTTTATCGTCAAACAAGTCGTGTTTTAGATCAAAATAATCCAACTGACCGTGGTACTACCCCTTTTGGTGGTTCTTATTTGCCTTTGCGTGCTACCTTCTTAGAGGAATACAAAAAAGTTTTTGGCTTTACGGGTGATTTACCAGCGTCTGAGATAGCGTACATTGCAGGTTATTTTGGACGTGACCGTGGAGACGTATCAGGGGCAGCAGCTGATGGTCCATTGCGTACTACGCCAGGTTGTTATCCTGCGGGTGGAGTTTATTCTGATAAATCAACCGCAGCCGTTGCATTGACTGGGCAAGCTGCTCTTAATACAGGTGGTGATGGTCAATGGCCAATCATTCATAGCTGGAATACCAAGTATTATCAAATTGAGGCTATCTTAGATAATACAGGCGTGACAGGTGATGCAAAAGCACTGTTTAAATCTGCTATGGAAGAGCAAATTGCAGTAGTAGTTGCGCAAGGATTAAAATCAGACCCAACTCGTGCCAAAGCACCAGCAGCGGCTGATATTACTGCTTATGTAAACGAGTGGTTGAAACTGTATGATGCAGCTACCACAAATGCCGCAAAACTCAACGTGGTAGCCAAACAACTTTGGTTCTGCTCTTGGGGACAAGGAATGGATTTGTGGAATTTCCAACGTCGTACAGGTTATCCAATCCAAAGCCAATTCAGACAATTCTCAGTAGGTATTATGACTCCAATTTCTAAACCTCCACGTCAGTATGCGTTGCGTTTGCCTTATCCGCAATCAGAAGGCGCATTGAACCCTAATGCGGCTAAATATATCACTGACGTAGTGTTTGACCGCGACCCAATCTTCTGGGACAAAGTTAAAGTGAAGTGGGAGTTTTAAAATAGTGACGAATTTAGGATGAAGAATGTCTAATTTTAACGTTGGCACTCTTCATTCTCCAAACCTAAAAAAAGATAAAAATGAAAAAAACACTTATATATTCATTATCACTGGCAATTTTCCTTTTGGTAGGATGCCGTGATGAATCGCTGAATCCCAATAAACCTTGGGAGCCAGGTGTACATGGTTGGGGTGTATTTGATGGTGTAGCTGAAGCTGGAAAAGCCAATATTGCTGCAAACGCCAGAAATTTCCCATTGACAGGTCAAGATGCGGCTAAGATTGATTTCAAAATTCGTTGGGTATCTTTAGATAACCAATTGACCGTTAATAAGGTGGTAATTAAAATTGAGATGCGTGAGTCTTATACAGACCCCGATGGCAACCCTAAAGTAGCATCTTTAGGCATCAAAACAGTAAAAACAATCGACAACCCTGCTGGTAACCGTCAGTGGAATTCTTTCAGCATTACACCTACGGAAGTATATAATTTATTTAAGGATGCGACGGTAAAATACGACAAAGTAAAGGATGTCAAAGTATTTGATAACCCTGCACGTCCTCGTCCTGCGGGCGCACGTTTGGCAGGTGCAAGGCCAGGTGCAGCTGCTGATGCGTTTGTTGTTACTTGGGAATTGACAACTACTACTGGTTTGGTGTTCAAAGTATGGAACGAAGATAGTATCTGCCTTGACCCTACGCCAGTATCACAAGCCAATGCAAACTGCCGCTTGAACTTTACAGTAAGATAGGTATTTGTCCATGGCTTATATCAATAGCAGGCTCTTCGGAGTCTGCTATTTTTGTTTTTGGTGGGTTTTGTTTTATTTTTGAAGAGCATAAAGTATTATGAAGCATGGAATTCAAAGAAGAAGTAAGACGGATGAGCCGAAAAGTGGCTACTTTGGAAGATATCCTCTCTGATTTTATTATCATCACGGAGCGAGATAATCGGCAATTGCGTGAAGATTTAAGGGCTATTGGTGATCGCATGGAAGCAGACACGGCTAAATTGAAGGCCGAGATGTCGGAGTTTAAAAACGAGATGTCGGAGTTTAAGAACGAGATGTTGGAGTTTA
>JALQYJ010000179.1 GCA_023254175.1 Runella sp.
TGGTATTATATACATTGAACTCGCTCACGGGCGTTTGCCAGTTGTTATTGCGGTAATTGATGTCCACGCTGGCACTGAGTCGATTGGACACTTTAAAGTCGGTATTGGCGCGAATTTCTTTCACATCGCTATCAAAGTTCGGGGCAATTCCTCCTTGTTTTTGGTAGCGCACTCCTACACGGCCGCGAAAAAACTCGTTACCCCCGCTGATGGATACATTTTGACTAAATTGGGGCGCTGCCTTCAAGACGGTTTTAAACCACGTATTCGGAAGAGGGTATTTGAGACGGTCGGTAGCATTGACGTATTCTGAAATTTGCGTTTCAGTAAACCTAGCTGCCGCTCCCGAGTTAAGATACGCTACGTTTTGCAAACGCATGTATGGCTCTACATCCATCATTTCGGGTTTATTAATGGCATTTTGCACGGCATAAAAACCGCTATAATCCACCACTGCTTTCCCTGGCTTGGCTCGTTTGGTTGTCACAAGCACTACCCCGTTGGCTGCCCGCGACCCGTAAATAGCCGTCGATGAGGCGTCTTTGAGGACCGAAATACTCTCAATATCGTCGAGGTTAATGGTGTTAAAAGGTTGTTCTACCCCATCGACGATAAACAACGGGTCGTTTGAGCTCAACGTGGTAATACCACGTACCCGCACAGTAGCACGAGAATTTGGCCCTGGTGAACCGCCACGGTCAAGAATCGTCACCCCAGGCGCAATCCCTTGCAAGGCTTGATTGGCATTCGACACGGGGCGGCGCGTTAGTTGTTCACTTTTTACCTCTGCAACGGCACTGGTCAAGCTCGTTTTTTTCTGAACGCCGTAGCCTACAACCACCACTTCACCAAGCGCTTTGGTATCAGTGACCAACGTGATATTTATGGCCGTACGACTTCCTACCACTACTTCTTGGGGTAAGTAACCCACGTAGCTAAACACCAACACCGCTTTGTCATCAGGCACAGAAATTTGAAACGCCCCATTGGCATCGGTGGTGGTTCCTCGGTTAGTTCCTTTGAGCAAAATACTTACGCCAGGCAAACCTTGGCCGTTCTCTTCTGCCACTTTTCCCGCAATTTTTACCTCATCAATACCCACGACATTTGCGGATGCCGTCGGAACTTGTAATTGAGAAGGCACAGACCTAAGGCTAGACAAATCATTGGAAACGGCTCTTGTGCTTGGCAATACCTCAGGACTTGGCTCACTAGAGGCAGGGATTTCCTTACCCGAGTTTTTGATTTTTTGGGTTTTAATGATGTACGTATTTCGTACTTTTTTATAGGTTAAGCCCGCAGGGTATAGGAGGTTCTCCAACACCTGTTCGAGCTTGCCACTGAGAGCATCGATCACAATCAGCCGATTCGGAATTTCGTCGGTTTTATACACCAAATGAATCCCAAAACGCGTTTCGGCATCGCGTAGTGCTTCTTTCAAAGGAATCGACGCTTTACGGTCGGGTTGATTTTTGTTTTGCTGAGAAATGGTTGTGTAATTTGCGGCAAACACTTGCGCATTTGCTTTTTGAACAAAACCTGTTATCCCACAGACCAAAAAGGATAATAGTAATGGTTTGTACATGGTTTATCTCAAAAGTTAGGTTTATTTAATCGTTAGTTTTTTCTCTGATAGTTGGCAGTCTGCTTTCAGAAGATCGGCTAAAATGTCTCGTACTTCTTCGGCACTGCCCGAAGGAATGGTTCCCGATATTTTTTCGTTGGCAAGGGCAGGGTTTTCAAAACTTACTTCGACCCCAAAGTTGTCTTCGATGCGCTGAGCAACATCGCTCATTGCCTCGCCGTCCAAAATCCAAATGTTCTTTTGCCACGAACTGTACAACTCAGTTCTTACTTTGCGCTGCGTCAAGCTACGCGTATCGGCCCGAAACTCTACCATATCACCAGGCCGCAATACCGCCGATTGTTGGTCAGCCTTGATTTGGACTTTCCCCGATTGAAGCACCACTTGGGTAGTTTTGCGGCGGTCAGAGACGTTGAACTCCGTCCCAAGTACTTCCACCACGAGGTCGTTGGTATGTACCCGAAACTTCGCATCGATTAGTGTATGTTTCACATCGAAAAATGCTTCTCCCTGTAACCATACTTCCCGAATGGCCTTGTCTTTCAAATCTTCCGAAAATGACAAGGTTGAGTTTGCATTCAAATTAACCACCGAACCGTCGGGCAACTCAACTTTGCGGGTTTCGCCGTAAGAAGTAGCGTACGACACTGTGGTGGGCTGCGACGCGTACCAAGCAGCTACCACACCGCCTACCAGCAGTACCACGGCAGCGGCTACCCAGCTCAATCGTTTCACAAACAAGCGGCTCAAAGGCATTACAGGGGCTTCTTGCGGCGATAATGGCAAGCCAATGGTCTGTTCAAGTCGAGTTTTGAGGGCCTGAACTTTCGCTTCTGGCATGTCAGGCAAACGAACTTGGACTCGTTGTACCAGCTGTCGGGCTTCTTCCATCGTCGTTTGGCGTTCAGAATAGGTGTGGAGAAATTCGTTCCAAAATTGATTCGTTTCTCTGGAAGGATTTCGTACCCAGTCTTGGAAAAAGTCATCAGCTGCGAGTTGCACAGCGTCAAAGGAGGCGTATTTTGTTAAGGGTTCAGGCATTCTCTCAGAGGCATTATACCACATAGAGAAACAAAGTGCGAAGATTACCTCTTTCTTTTTTAAAAAAAATTATAAAAAAATTTCAACACCCCAAAAACAGCCACAAATATCCAATTATCGCGCAGTTGGCCGAGGGCTTTGTAGATAAGATTATAGACCGAATGACGCGTTAGCGACATCATTTCGGCAATTTCGTCGTAGCTTAAATTATCGTAAAAACGAAGAAGAAGCGCTTCTTGTTGGCGCTTAGGGAGTTGAGCAATGTGTTTTTCAAGCTGATGTTTTTGGAGGGATTCAGCTTCTTGGTTGACAAACCACGTGTCAACAGACTCTATGTAGTCATTACTTATCTCCTCAAATTCAGAAAGTTGTGTATGTCTCAACTGCCGATTAAGGTACTTCAGGAGTTTGGTTTTTAGGGATTTACACAAATAAAATTGAATGTTATTTGCCTCAACTTCACTCAACGACGCTCGGTATTTCCAAATATCCTCAAATACATCATGGATTGCGTCCGTCAGTAGGTCTTCATCGTTGCAAAGTCGGCGGCCAAATTTGTACAAGACTTGTATATACCCATCATATAATTCTCCCAAAGCATAGTTATCACCCGCCCTGAGTCGATTCCAACTTGTCAAATGTGTATCCTTTTGGTCAGAATTCATACCTGCATAAATGAAAGCCGAGTTTCTTAAGTCAAAAATAGAATATATAAACAATAGTTTATGTAAATTTCTCTCAAATCTTTTAAAATCGTGGAAAAGTACAAAACAACATAAACAAATAAAAACAAAAGAGGCTGTTTGGTGAAACAGCCTCTTTTGAAAGAAAAAACTAGCCGTTATTTCAAGCCAAGTAAGAAGCCAATAGTAAAGTTGGCATCCCAGTCAAAAACAAAGGTTTTGCAACCTGTGGCATCAGCAACGGCTTTGTAAATATTTCCTCCTGCTTTTGATTTGGCTTTATCGAGTTTATAAGCTTCGGCGGCCTTCAAAACAGTATATCTTTCTTTACCATTTCGTACCTCTTTGGCCAAATCAAACGGTACACCACCAATGATAAAGCATATTTCTCGTTTGCTTTTCGGTACTTGTTTCGACATTGCCCCTACTTCTTCGTACACTTTATCGTCCGAAATTCCTTTTTCGTAGTACTTAGCACCATAGGTTTCAAGGGTCTTAATCGTGCTGCCTTCTGTCCATGCAATTTTAGTATTGCCCGAACCAATATCGGTAAAGAAAGCTTTGTCATTGAACGACGCAGGCAGGGCACACTTCAAGCCCAATGAACCCTCTTGGTCAGGCGTTACGGTATTCACCATGTATCCCATGTCTTTCAATACTTTAATTATTTTACCCGTCACTTCAACCTTTAATGCACCCGAACTAACCACAAAGTGAATATCTTTTCCACTTACCCCGTGATCCATCATATTACCGATGTAGCGTTTGAGACCAATGCGAATATCGTAATCAGAGGCCATGTTTTCGATCACCATGCTGTTACCAAACTCCGCTTTTTCGAGTTTCCAATTTTTCTCTTTGTCGATATTCACCACAAACGAGTTAAACCCACTTGCTCCCAGCTCAACGACGCCCTTGAGTTTACCATCCACAGGCTCGGGAGCGGTATAAGAAAAAGCACCACCCGTAGAGGTCGCCTCTTCCGACGACTCACTGCTGGCAGTGGATGAATTCTCATCCGAAGCTGTCGATTCAGTTGTTGTTCTTACCGATGGGCCACCTTCGGGAGACTTTGTTGAAAGTTCTGTTATTGCCTTTTTTGGGTCTGGACCCAAAAAATAATACCCTGCGCCCAACATCCCCGCAATGAATAAAATCAAAAGGACTTTGCCTGCACCTGTTAGATTCATAGTAGTTGTGGTTAAATTTTACGAAATATACTGCTTTATGCCGTTTTCAATCAAGCTAATTTCAGTCGCGACACCTTCTTTAGCCGCGATAGTGGCTTGGATTTTTTGTTCAATTTCGGCAAACTTATCCGTAAACTTACTGTCTATTCCATTGAGCGCCGCTAATTTCTCCGTTTGTATTTTTTCCAAATGGGCAATTTCTTGCTTCAGTTTATCCAACTGTTGCTCAATGGTATTCACTTCGGTAGTGAGCCGCTGTTGTTCTTTGGCTTTTTCGGTAGAGAGGGCGTTTTTCTTTTGCTCCCCTGCCGAAACGGTCGCTTCAAATGCCTTTTGTAACTCCATTTTATAATAGGCTGCTGACTCCAACAAAAACTGCTGATTGCAATTAGGATTAAGCATTTTGGCCCCTTCGTAGGCCGTCTTAAAGTGCTCTACACTAGGGTTGGGGTTCGTCCGCAACAACATTTGTGAAAATTCATAGAAATCGAAACCTGGCTGATTTTTTTCTTCCAAAATCTTCCGAAATCGGTTTCGAAGGTCTTCCACAAAGTCGTTGGAAGCGGGAGCTACAAACACAGGTGCGCTCACGGGTGTAGTTTTGGGCGGTACTGAAGAAGCAGGTACAGAAGTCGGGGTGGTTGGTTTTTCTTCAGCATTTTGGTCATCTAATACCACAAAAACTCCTGCTAAATCGCGAAGCCAACCGCTCATTTTACTTTTTTGGGGTTCGTCTGCCACAGTTGTAAAGATTTGATGTTTTCAATGATTGTTTCGAAAGTTATAAAAACCCATTTATAAGGCCGATAAAGGTAGAAAAGATTTTATTCGAGGGGCATTAAGAAGTACACAAATGGTTGAAAACACAACTAATTTTAGGATTTTTGAGGATGAATTGTCCCTTTCCTCCTTTATAAAATAATCTATTTTCCAAACCTCGTTATCCCATCCTTTTTATGAGAAAGCTTTTCTGGTCTCTGTCCTTTTTCAGTCTTTGCATTTGGGCATACGGCCAATCCCCCAAACCCAACGTCATTATCATTTATGCCGACGACCTCGGCTATGGCGATGTAAGTTGTTACGGCGCAAAAAAAGTCGCTACGCCCAACATCGACCGATTAGCCAAAAAGGGAGTCCGCTTTACCAATGCCCACACCACCGCCGCCACCTGTACCCCTTCGCGCTATTCGATGCTCACAGGTGAGTATGCTTGGAGAAAGCCCGGAACAGGTGTAGCCACGGGCGACGCAGCCGCACTGATTCTACCAGGGCGTAGTACGTTACCTTTAGTATTCCAACAAGCAGGCTATCAAACAGGAGTGGTTGGAAAATGGCATTTAGGACTAGGGCCGCAAGGTGGCCCCAATTGGAATGGTGAGATTAAACCAAGTCCGCTAGACATTGGCTTCAACGAGTCGTTCATCATGGCCGCTACGGGCGACCGCGTACCCTGTGTGTACGTAGAGAATCGCCGCGTGGTTAACCTCGACCCCAACGATCCTATCAAGGTGAGTTTTAAAGAACCTATCGGTAACGAGCCAACGGGACGTGCCCATCCTGAATTGCTCAAAATGAAGCATTCGCATGGGCATGATTTTACGATTATCAACGGAATTGGGCGTATTGGCTACATGACAGGGGGGAAAAGTGCGCGCTGGAAAGACGAAGATATGGCGGATATTTTTACCCAAAAAGCAGTTTCGTTCATTGAAAATCACGCTAAACACCCCTTTTTCTTGTATTTCGCTACCCAAGATATCCACGTACCGCGTGTGCCTCACGAACGGTTTGCGGGGAAAAGTGGCATGGGACCACGTGGTGACGTGATTCTGCAACTAGACTGGGCAGTAGGCAAAGTACTCGAAACGCTAGACCGACTGGGGCTTACCCAAAATACAATGATTGTCTTTTCGAGCGACAATGGCCCTGTAGTAGACGATGGCTACCAAGACCAGGCCGTCGAACTGCTCAATGGTCATACGCCTGCAGGGCTACTGCGGGGCGGGAAATACAGTGCGTTTGATGCAGGCACTCGCGTACCGTTTATCGTGAGTTGGCCACAAAAAATGAAAGCGGGGGTTTCGCCCGCCCTAGTGAGTCAAATCGACTTATTGGCTTCGTTTGCTAGTTTGACAGGGCAAACATTTGATGCCAAAACCGCCCCTGATACGCGCAATTACTTACCTGCGCTTTTGGGTAAAGACAAAAAAGGCCGCGACCACGTGATTGAACACGCGGGTACGTTTTCGGTCATTCAAGGAGATTGGAAGTACATTGAGCCCAGCAACCGTGCCAAAATGAGCGTTGAAACGAATACAGAATTAGGAAACGATACAAAACCTCAGTTGTACAACTTAAAAACGGATTTGGGAGAAAAAAATAACTTATCAGCAACCAAGCCTGAAAAATTGAAAGAATTGGAGGAGTTGCTCAAAAGTGTAAAGGAATTGAAGAAATAACACCGCTCGCCCCGAATTCTGATTCGGGGCTAAAAAGGAGATGCGTCGTGGCAGGATGCCCCTTCCACTGTTAGTTCATTGCCGCTTTGAAAAGGGCTTCGCGAATTGGATTGGGATTAAAATAATCTTTGGCAGCTTGTAAACCCATATTTTGACGGTTGATGAGGATAATCACCGAGAGTTTTTTTTCGGGAACGACGGAGATACTCGTCCCCGTAAAACCCGTGTGACCAAACGTCCCCGTTGGGCCATTTTTCATGAAGGAGTTTATCGGATCCATCATCCACCCAAGGCCATTTTTGAAATTGTCTTGGGTTAAAAAAAGCGTTACAGTATTTTCCGAAATAAATGACTTTCCTCTCACTTTCCCCTTATTTTTCAGCATATCGACCAATTTTTGTAAGTCATCCACGGTCGAGAACAGCCCCGCGGCTCCCGAAACTCCTTCGTTGGCGTACCAGGCATTACCGTCGTTTACTTCGCCTTGCAAAACGTACTGCCGCCAGCCGTTCCAGCTTTTCAGGTCAAGGTCTTTGACCACAAAACCCAAAGACGGGTCTTCCACCATTCGTTTTTCGTAAGGATTTCCCAGTGACGTTGCTGCAATTAGATAGGCTCTTTTATCAGGTTTATACGTCGTTTTTGCCATTTTGAGCGGGACAAAAATTTCCGTTTTAACGTAAACATCCAGCGGTTTTCCCGACACCTTTTCGATAATTTCCCCCAAAATCGTAAAGCCTAAATCCGAATAATGACGCCCTTCACCCACAGGATATTTTAGCGGTAGTTGTTTAATAAACGCGTAAGTCGTGGCACGTTGTTGCGAAAAGTAGTACAACGGATACCACTCGTACATCCCCGACGTGTGTGTCAACAAATGACGAAGGGTAATTTTGGCTTTATCTCCTTCGTCTAAGCCTTTGACGTACTTCGACGCGGGCGCGTCCACCTCGAGTTTGCCCTCGTCGTGTAGCTTCATTATAGCCGTGGTTGTCCCAATCACTTTGGTCAATGAAGCTATGTCAAACAAATGATTAACCGTCATCGTTTCGGGATGCTCTGACACGGAGCCGTCAAATTCCTTCAATTTTGCATACCCAAACGCTTTTTTGAGTAAAAGCTTGTTTCCCTTTTTAATCGCCACCACAGCCCCAGGAATTTTATTTTCAGCAATATATTTTTCTACAACAGCGCTCACTTCGTTTTCCAGCCGTTGAGAGTTATTTTTTTGGGCAAAAACGATTTGAACAGCGAACAAAAACAGAAAAATAGCGGGTTTCATTGAATCAACAATCAAGGTGTTACACTAACATTTGTTGCACGAAGATACGTCGATTTGACCACTAATCAAACAACAGAAAAGTCAAGGCCCCTACCGTGGTGAACCTTTCCCAGTCACTTGACTGATACGTTCGTTTCGCCTCTTCGGGGCAAAATGGTAGGGGGCCTCACAGCTTCTCCCATGACCCGTTTTGTACTGATTTTTCAGATATGTTCTCCACCAAGCCGTATTGTGAGGCAGAAATACAAAAAAATTATACTCTGCTATGGCTCGTTTAGCAAACAGGCGACCATTTTTGTTATTTAATTAACTTATCCGAAAACCGAACAGCAGCCTCTGGAGAATCGTTTAATTAAAAATCGCTCAATTTTTGCAGGAGCGGCTGAATAAACCGTTTTAGGCGCACTCATTCAAGTTGGAAAGTCTTCAAAAAAATAATTGAGATTTTGTTTGGATTATAGTTTGTGAATTTACTTACTTTGTTTTACAAAGTAAGTAAATTCATTTCAATCACAGTCATTTTACCATCCG
>JALQYJ010000181.1 GCA_023254175.1 Runella sp.
AGACGACAGAAGAAAAGCCAGTTGTTCGACCGAAACCTGCTTTTGCGCCTAAAAAGTCTATTTCAAGTCTACAGTCCACAGGCGATAATCCACAGGCAACGGAAGGAGAATCTAATTCACAGCCCACAATCGATAGTCCACAGAAGATAGAAGAAAAATCAACCGCACCGACCCCCATTGGGGAAACTGGGGCTAGACCGAAACCCGTTTTTATGCCTAAAAAGCCAGCGGTGCAGCCCTCAGCGGATAGTGGAGAGCAGTCCGTGTCGAATCCCGCTTCTACGGTCGATAGTCCACAGACGACGCAAGAAAAATCAACCGCACCAACCCCCATTGGGGGAACGGGAGCCAGACCGAAGCCCGTTTTTGTTCCAAAGAAACCAAAACAAGAATAAAAAGTAACAATAAATAAACACCTCCCAAAGAGTTCAGCGCTATGCATTATCTTTGGGAGCGGCCTCAAGAAATCAATGAGAAACCTAGCTTTCGGCTAGTGTATTGGACTGGTATCACGTCGATTTTTAAGAAAAGGTCATGATGGCCGTCACCTAACGGGTCAATGATAAGGCGCAATATTTATAGATTTAGACACATAATCCCACGCCACAATCCCAGCAGTTACCGATACGTTGAGCGAGTGCTTGGTTCCAAATTGAGGAATTTCTAAACAAATATCGCTTTGATTCACAACATCTTCGTTGACTCCAAAGACCTCATTTCCCAAAATAAACGCGTACGACTGGTTAGCAAAGGGTTTAAACTCGTGTAAAAGCGTACTCCCTTCAGCTTGTTCGATAGCGACAATTACATAGTCTTCCGATTTGAGGCGGGCGATGAGTGAAAGAACCTCTTCCACGTGCTCCCATTCCACTGATTCGTCGGCGCCGAGGGCAGTTTTGGTAATATCGCGGTGAGGCGGGGTGCCCGTTAGTCCACATAAATAGACTTTCGAGGCTTTAAAGGCATCGGCAGTGCGAAAAACCGACCCCACATTATTGAGGCTACGAATATCGTCGAGGATAAATACAAAAGAATGTTTGGCGGCGGCTTTGAACTCTTCGACCGATAAGCGGTTGAGTTCGTCCATAGAAAGTTTTTGGAATGCCATGCGGTTTAATAAATGATAGCCTTTGGTAACGTTTCAAAACGTTACCAAAGGTGCTGATTAGACCTCAAAACAACACAGAAAACTGCAAAATCTCAAGGAATGATGGCCTTTAAGGTGCATTAACGAAACCCACATCCACCAAAAACTGTTACCTTTGTAGAAGTGATAATCGCAAAGAATGGAAGAATACCGCTTACACACCTTGCCTAATGGCATCCGTGTTGTACACAAACAAGTACCACATACCCAAATCGCTCACTGGGGAATCATGCTCGACATTGGTAGCAGAGATGAGCAACCACACCAACAGGGCCTCGCACACTTTTGGGAGCACATGGCTTTCAAAGGAACCCAGAAACGTAAATCGTACCATATCATCAACCGCCTCGAAACCGTAGGAGGGGAGTTGAATGCCTATACGACCAAAGAAAAAGTATGTTTTCATGCGTCGTTGTTGGCATCACACAGCGACAAAGCGATTGAATTATTGTCTGATATTACTTTTCATTCTGTTTTTCCCGAAAAACAAATCGAAAAAGAACGAGGGGTGATTTTGGAAGAGATGGCGATGTATCACGATTCGCCAGAAGACGCTATTCAAGATGATTTTGACGAATTGGTCTTTCAAAACCACCAATTAGGCAAAAATATTCTTGGGACGGCTGAAAGCGTTCGCTCATTTGGGCGTAACGATTTACAGACTTTCATTGCAGATAATTTGGATACCGAACGCATAGTGGTGTCGTTGGTGAGTAATTTGCCTTTCAATAAAGCGGTGAAGCAAGCTGAAAAATACCTCTACGATATTCCTCATTCTACCAGCCAACGGATTCGTACTTCTCCTAATATTTATGTGCCACAAACATTACGAGTGCAGCGTGGCATGACTCAGACACAGGTGGCTATGGGGCGTCCAGCCTATGCGCTGATGGATGAAAAACGTTTGCCGTTTTTTATGTTAATTAACCTACTCGGTGGGCCTGGCATGAACTCTCGGTTTAATATGACCCTTCGAGAAAAGTGCGGCTTGGTCTATTCAATCGAAGCGACTTATGCGCCTTTTTTGGATACGGGCTTTTTGGGTGTATTTTTTGGGACAGAACCCAAAAACCTCGACCGTGCTATGCAACTGGTACATCGAGAATTGCGTCAGGTACGTGAAAAACCATTAACAACGACTCAACTTCGCAATCTAAAAGAGCAGCTTATGGGGCAATTGGCAATGTCGGAAGAAGGCAATCAAAGCTTTATGCTGATGATGGCTAAAAGCATTTTGGATACGGGGAAAATAGATTCTCTAGAAGAGATTTTCCGTGAAATAGAAGCCGTAACAGCCTCACAACTTCAAGATATTGCTCAAGAAATGCTCGACGAAAGCCAATGGAGTAGTTTGTGCTTTGTGCCAGAGGACGATTCTAAGTAGTCGGGTTGTGAGCAACCATCCTCACGTTGTGTCTTGTGAAAAAAGGTTATTTTATATATTTTTAGGCATTTTTTCGTTTACATATTGTTAAAATAACCTACACAAAATGGAGTTTTTGTCAGAAGCCATAGAGGGGTATTCGCAAGCGCATACATCACCCGAAAGTCCACTATTGGCTCTACTTAATCGAGAAACGCACGCGAAAGTTCTTCAGCCTCGTATGTTGTCGGGGCATGTGCAAGGTCGATTACTTTCTTTATTTTCAAGTATGATGCGTCCGCAACGTATCCTTGAAATTGGGACTTACACAGGATATTCGGCTTTGTGTTTGGCCGAAGGATTGGCTGAAGACGGAAAACTCATCACCATTGACGTCAACGAAGAGTTAGAGGAGTTTACAAGGTCATTTTTTGATAAATCTCCGTATAAAGACAAAATTGAATACCGAATCGCCAACGCAGTTGAATTAATTCCAACATTACCCGATACATTTGATTTAGTTTTTATCGACGCCGATAAGCTAAATTATACTCTTTACTATGATTTGGTGATTGACAAAGTGCGCTCAGGAGGGATAATTATTGCAGATAATGTACTTTGGAGCGGAAAAGTTGTACAAACAGACAAAAAAATAGATAAGGATACACAGAACCTTTTATACTTTAATCAAAAAGTACACAACGACCCACGGGTAAGCAATTTACTTTTGCCTGTTCGTGATGGCTTAATGATTGCATACAAAAATTAGATATGAAGCGAATCAAAACCATAATGAAACGTATTGTAGCCCTAACCATTCTATTATTGCTTTTTGGAGTAGGTCTTGTCGATGCACAAGCTCCTTCAGTACCAACTGTCCCACGAAGTGTGGGATTTGCGGGAATGAACGTGCAGTTAGATGAAGATGCGCGTGCAGTCGTACAGGCAGATGTAAAGGCTCTCTTAGGCAATAAAAAATACTGGGAGGCAAAACTTGATCGCTGCTTGTTGTTTTTCCCAATTATTGAAGGAATTTTGATCGATGAGGACGTGCCCGTTGATTTTAAGTACTTGGCCGTGCAAGAAAGTAACCTACAGCCTGATGCGGTTTCTGCGTCAAACGCCGTAGGCTTCTGGCAATTTAAAAAAGAAACAGCGGTAGACTATGGCTTACGGGTGGACGGCCAATTGGACGAACGCAAAAACATTACTTCATCGACCCGCGCTGCGGCTAAGTACCTCAAGAAGAGTAATGGGCAATTTAATAACTGGATAGCGTCTTTGTACTCGTATTATTTGGGAGCAGGTAGCATTAGCAAAACAATTCCAGCAGAATGGGGCTATGCTCGTGAAATTAAATTAAATGGTAAGTCTGATCGTTATATCTTACGATTTTTAGCTCACAAGATTGCCATCGAATCAGCGCTTGAACGGTATCAATCGCTCAACCAAATTGTATTACTAGAATACCCACAAGCGAGTGGTCGTTCATTGGAAGGCATAGCCAAAGAATTTAACCTCGACGAAACTAGCCTACGTGCTCAAAATCGCTGGATAACTACTAACGAAATTCCAAACGATAAAGAATATACCGTAGTATTACCAGTAAACAGCGATCAATATGAATCGGTTCGTTCACGTTTATCCGTGTTTAAAAAATCAAACCAACGCGACAATTTTGCCCAAAAAGACATTGGTTTTCCTGTGTTGGTGCGTGCGGAAGGGTATAGTAATGACCTTCTTTTGTATGAAATCAACGGCTTACCAGGAATTATGGCAGGTAGCAATGATAACGTAGAAACATTAGCCAAAAAAGCTCGTGTTAGTTTCAGTAGTTTCTTGCGTTACAATGATATGTCGGAACGAGGCCCCGTAGTGCCGGGTCAAGTATATTATTTGGCTAAGAAAAACAAACGTGCTGTGGTGCCTTTTCATACCGTTCGCGAAGATGAGTCTCTGTGGAAAGTGTCACAAATCTACGGAGTACGTTTGAAATTTTTGGTACGCTACAACCGTCTTGATAACCGTAATACGCGCCTTCAAACGGGACGTGTGCTTTGGCTAACCAAAAAACGACCAAGAAATAAAGCTGTAGAAATAATCGAAGTACCCAAAGAAGAGTGGAAACCTGGTCTGGATAAGTCGCAGCCTCCCCTAGCGGTTCAAGAACCTGTAGGTACTGAACAAACGACGAGAGCGAATACAAACAAAATTCCGCAAAATGCCTCAGAACGTAAAGTATATACTCCTAAAATGGCCGGCTCTCCAGCCTCTACGCTTCCCGCTCAGGTTCAAAAATCTACTGATTCCAAAGACGGTGGAGTAGAATTCACTGAATCTGCTACGTTGACAGAATCTAAACCCGGTAAACAACCAAGCTCGTCGTCAACCACAACGAAGCCAAACCGCCGCGCCCCATCATTTAATCCTAGTGACGACGACCGAATAGTTATTATCAACGACGAGTCGACGGCCAAGAATTCGAAATCAAAACCATCGAATACAAAAAATACGACTCCGTCAACAAAGTCAGCAACTAACGAGACATTTCAAAAACAGACAACTCCTGCGACTCAGTCTAAACAAGAAAAAGTAACTACGAAACCTACAACCCAAGACCCCACTCCTTCAACCCCTAAAAACAATGCTCCAGCAGCTTCTTCAGGTAAGGCAGTAGTTCATGTTGTAGAAGCAGGTCAAACTTTTTATAGTATTTCGAAAATATACGATGTAACGGTCAACGATATTTTGTATTGGAATAACTTAACCCAAGATGCAAAATTGTTGAGCGGACAAAAATTGAATATTCGCCCCGTTGGTAATACCCTCGACCAACAACCTAAGGCGGCGGAATTTATTACGCACACGGTAGCACAAGGAGAAACAATGTTCAGCATTTCTCAGAAATATGGGGTGAAAGTAGACCTAATCAAGGAGTGGAACGAACTGCCTGATACGGGAGTGAAAATTGGCCAACAAATTAAGATTAAAAAACAATGATAGTGATTGATAATACTGTCATTAGCGACGATATAGCGGATCAGTTTTTCGTTTGCGAATTGACAAAATGCAAAGGTGCTTGCTGTATTGAAGGCGATATGGGCGCACCTCTCAACGAAGATGAGTTGGAGAAATTGGAAGAAATTTTTCCTAAAGTAAAACCTTATTTGAATAAAGAAGGGCTTAATGCGATTGAGAAAACTGGCTTTTACGAACAAGATGCCGATGGTGATTACGTTACTCCAACAGTTAATGGGCGGGAGTGTGCATACGCTATTTATGACAAAAAAGGTATTTTGAAATGCGGAATTGAGCAGGCCTTTTTGGATAAAAAAATCACATTCCGTAAACCAATTTCTTGTTATTTATACCCCATTCGAATCACTAAATACGACCATTTTGATGCTCTGAATTACGACCGATGGCATATTTGTCGTCCAGCGTGCGACAATGGGCGGGAGCTGGGTGTGCCGTTATATAAATTTCTGAAAGATCCGCTCATTACTAAGTACGGCGAAAAATGGTACGAAGAATTGGTCAAAAAAATCGAAAAAACTTAAAAGAATTTTAAAATATTCGAAAGCGTATTTACTAAACAAAAATTCAATCAACAAGGCTACTAGAAAAATAAACTACTTAGCCTTGTTGATTGAATTGTCGGCACTTATCCCCCTATTTCTTTCTCATAAGAAGTAGCTCGTGAAAAGATAGCGTCTTGTAACTTCTTTTGTTTCCATTTAGGAATGATGTTAGGATTTTTGAAAATTACTTGTAAAAGTAGCTTTTGGGTAATGGCCAGGTATCGACTTACTTTGGGTTGATCTATTCCAAAGGCTTTTGCAAGTTCTTGCTGCAAAACTCCGCCTTTGAGATAAATTAATACAAACAAAAGCGCGTCTCGTGAATCACCAAAAATACTATTTTTACGCACAGATATTTGCTTTCTTTGGCGCGGTTGCCCCGTAAACGTGAAAAAATAGAAGTATAATTGCCACTCTTCTCTGAAAGCATAATACAAGGCTAAAAATTCGTCATTTTTAAGGCCAGTCAATCTTTGGAGGGCTTGTTCATCAGTTTGGAGCTCGCTGTAGCGCTTTATTAATATGAGGTTCATGGTCCTATTATTTCAAATTTTATAATGGATGTGTCTAAAACATTGTAAAGAATCTTTCGTCATACCAAAAGGGAGGAGTGTGCTAACCGCTAATTATTGGACACATAAATGATAGAAAGTTAGAGACATTAAGTGTATTAGCCACTACTTAATCTGACAGTTGTG
>JALQYJ010000192.1 GCA_023254175.1 Runella sp.
AAAGGCGTTTTAACCCTAAGAAAGCTAAGGTACTGAGCATTCTTTTACCTGGCCTAGGTCAAATCTATTATGGTGATACTCGTAGTGGCCTAAACTCCTTCTTGCTTAATGGTGCCCTTATGGCATTGTCTTTAAACTATATGGTCACCTATTCGTTTGTAGAAGGCTTCCTTGCAGTAGGCCCTTGGTTTCAGAGGTATTATGTAGGTGGTTTTACACGTGCCAAAAAGGGGGCTGTGGATAAAATTGAAATGGAACGGCAAAGAATATTAGCAGAGCTTCTAGCGATGGTAAAAGAAACAAAATAGGCTTTCCTTGGAAATTACTGTTTCAAAAAGTGATTTCCAAGGAAAGCCTAACTATACTAATTTATAATTCTTTCCACCAGTCTAATTCAATACCTAAACCATACCAGAATAGGATAGCACCAGTCAACCATGCTAAACTACCAATAATCCAAATAAATGGGATGAATGCACTCATGATAGAAATAACGAAAGCAGCTGCAAGAATTATTATACCATAGCGTAAATACTTATTCCAATCGTTGAAGCCTTTACTCGGTTTTATTGCGTTCTTATTGGCTTTTTTTACAACCATCTTTTCAACTATATTCAGTTTCTGGCCTTCTCTTGCTGCCATTTGAAAATTTCCTGTTGCGTCTTTTTTAATTTCAATTTTACCCAAAAACTGTTTCATTTTGGGGTGATTCATCAATTGCTGATTTCTTTCTTGAACCCTTTGAGATGGCATATCTTTGGTTGATGCAACCATTTTAGAGTGAGATTGGGGTGTTTTTGTAACTGACTCAATGACAGTTTCGCTTACATTACCCACATATTCATCAGCACTTGTGTTGACCTTTTCAGGGTTTGATATTTCGTTAATAGTAGTAGTTCCTTGATTGGTATTATTGTTTGTTGTATAGTGTTGTGTAGGTGGTTTAATAGAATAAACAACCTGTTTCTTTTGGCAGTTAGTAAGCAGTAGGCTACTAGTGGCTAGAATTCCGAACAAAAGAATTTTTTTCATGATTCATTGTTGATTTTTAATGTGATACAAAAATTAATTTTCAAAAGTCAAAGAAAGGGCTTTGTTGTATGGATATTAAATAAAAAGAGTTAAGTCCCGAAAAATAGGCTATTTTGATACGTAGAAGCTTTGTTTTTACCTATGTATCTGTGCCCAAAAAAGTATAAAATATGTTTAGTAGGTGAACTGATGCACGAAAAATTATTATTCGGTATTTCTTAACTTGTCGTTAAACGTAAATGTACAAAAAGTAACTATGGAAAAACAATGACTTCTGTATTTTTAATGTACAAATAGTTAGGTGAAATTTGTGAAAATGTACCAATTTGACGGATAGCAAAGGGATGTGTCTTATTTTGTAATTTGTCTTTACATCCTGTGTATCTTTGCACCAACACAATTCATCTATTTCATGCCAAAAATCATCATTGCTGTCGACGGCTACTCAAGCTGTGGTAAGAGTACTACGGCCAAAGGCGTAGCGGCCTACTTAGGTTATGCCTATATTGATACTGGGGCGATGTACCGTGCGGTTACTCTTTATTTTCATACAAACCATGTTTCATTAACAAATCCTAAAGAAATATCGAAAGCGTTAGAAAACATTAAAATTGATTTTCGGCGAAACCCCGAAACAGGCCGCAACGAAACCTATTTGAATGGCTTAAACGTGGAAGACGAAATCCGTAAATTATATATCGCTAATTGGGTGAGTGAGGTAAGTGCCGTTTCGGATGTTCGCAGAGCTATGGTAGCCCAGCAGCAACGAATGGGAAAAACCCGCGGGGTAGTGATGGATGGTCGTGATATTGGAACGGTAGTGTTTCCTGATGCCGAACTGAAAGTATTTATGACCGCCGAACCAAAAATAAGGGCTGAACGACGTCAGGTAGAATTGCTAGCTAAGGGCGAAATGTTGGATTTAGACGATATTCTGCAAAATATCAAAAAACGTGACCATATTGACACCACTCGAAATGATAGCCCGCTTCGTCAAGCTTCAGATGCCATTTCTGTTGATACATCGTTTATGACGCTTGATGAACAAATAGATTTGGTAACTCAATTAGCCGATGAGCGGATAAGCCGTTCAATGCGAAAAAAAACAAACGCTTAATGAAAGCCGATTATTTAATTGTTGGACAAGGAATTGCAGGTTCGGTCTTAGCATGGACGTTAGAACAAAAAGGCTATCGAGTTGTTATTGTTTCAAGTCCAGATTTACCAACTGCCTCAAAAGTATCGGGAGGAATTTTTAATCCAATCACAGGAAAGAAACTTACTCGTACTTGGAAGGCCGATGATTTGTTCCCGTTTGCTCGGAAGTTCTATCAAGAAATGCAAGAGAAGCTAGATGTACAACTTTTACATTTTTGTGATATCTATCGGCCATTCCGCTCTATCGAAGAACAAAATACGTATTTGGCACAAACAGCTGATCCAAATATTGCAAAATACGTAGTTGAAGATATTGATAATGAGCATTTTATGCCATTTGTTAAAAATCCCTATGGAGGTTTGCAAATTACCCATGCAGGATGGGTGGATTGTACTGAAATGTTAGAAAAAATAAAATTATATTTTGTTGAAAAAAGCCAACTTGTGGTTGAAAATTTTGACCATTATAAACTTATTTTTCAAGAAAATAGTGTATTATATAAAGAATGGGAGGTTAAAAAAATACTGTTTTGTGAAGGCTACGAGGCGCTTCAGAATCCGTTTTTTAATTGGCTTTCATTTAATCCTGTGAAAGGACAAACTCTTATCACTCAAGTAGAAGACTATTCGTTGGAAGAAATTATCAATCAAGGAACATTTATTTTGCCCATGGATAAAAAGGGGAAATGTCGAATGGGGGCTACCTACACTTGGCATGATTTGAATTGGGAAACAACCGAGGATGCACGCGATTATTTGCAAGAAAAAATAAAGGTATACCTAAAAAAGCCTTATACTATACTTGAGCAACAAGTGGGGATTCGCCCTTCAACCAAAGACCGTCGACCTTTTGTTGGACTTCATCCAGAGTTTAAACAATTAGGAATTTTTAACGGATTGGGAACAAAAGGAGTGACCTTGGCCCCCTATTTTGCGCATCAGTTTGTGAATTTTTTAGAATTAGGCGAAGAATTGGATTCGGAGGTTAATATTGCGCGTGTTTTTTCGTTATATTTTCGTTCTAAATCAAGTCAATAATAGTCTATCCCAAAGGGTGATTTGCAGATAACAGTTGCGACTATATGAAAAGGTGTTCTATGTTTCGAATTTTTTGGATGGGCGTTTTGCTTTTGGGGATGTTTATCAGTAGTCAGGCTCAAAACTATCCTTCGCAAGAGCAGTTTGGTAAAAATCGGGTACAGTATCAGAGGTTTGACTGGAAAATTCTCAAAACTAACAACTTTGAGATTTACCATTATGGAAATGGAACGCCCTTAGCTACCTTGGCTGCCCAGTATGCAGAGTCCGAAATAGACCGTATAACCGAAGTGTTGGGCTACACACTCTACAATCGAATCAAAATCTTTTTGTATAACTCGCCTCAGGAGTTACTCCAAAGTAACATGGGCATGGCCAATAGCTCAGATTTGAGCGAGACGGAGTTGAACTTGGCTAAATCAAGACTAGAAATAGCTTTTACAGGAGACCAAGTAAGCTTCAAAAAACAATTGATTCGTGAAGTGTCGAGGTTGGTTGTGTACGATATGTTATACGGAGGCAGTCTCAAAGATGCCTTGCAAAGTTCTCTTTTACTGACACTGCCTGACTGGTTTATGTCGGGGATTTCGGCGTATATTGCCGACGGATGGAGTACCGAATTGGACGATTATATGCGTGATGCCATCATCAATCGCCAAATGAAAAAACCATCCTTATTAACAGGGACAGAAGCAACAATTGTTGGACAGTCTATCTGGAATTACATTGCAGAGCGTTACGGGAAAGACAATATTTCTAACATCTTAAACCTAACTCGGATTATTCGTACTGAGCAAACAAGTGTTGCGAGCACACTAGGGGTTTCGTTTACAAAGTTCCTGAAAGATTGGCGAGACTTTTATACCAATATGTCTTCGACTGTCAATGCCAGTTACAGAGAGCCTTCAGGAGATTGGCGCGATGCGCTAGATTTACCACTCGGTAGTTTACCCAATTCGGCCCGGTTAAGCCTTGATAATCAGTATATAGCTGTAACAAATCGGAAAGCAGCAAAATATACGGTAGATGTCATAAATGTTGAGACAAAAGCTAAAACGACCATTTTGAAGGGTAAATATTCCCTTGAGAAAAAGTCATATTTGAGCCGTATGCCCCTAGTTGCTTGGAGTCGCAACAATGGCTTAGCTATTATAACGGAAGAAAACGGACGTATTTTCTTAGAAATTTTCGATATTTTAGAGAAGGGAAAATACAAGCTTCGAATGAGCCGTGAAATTCGGGGAGTCAACCAAGTGACGGACTTTGATATTTCGAACGATGCCTCAACTCTGGCATTGAGTGCAGATAGTCGTGGTCAAAATGACTTGTTTTTATTCTACGTAGGTCGTGCTTCGTTACTTCCTCTTACTAGTGACCTCTACGATGATCGAAATCCACATTTTGTAGGAGGTTCCTCCACAAGAGTCACATTTACCTCCAATCGGATTAAAGACTCCCTGACTACTTCAGATAAAGGGTCTTATAAAACGGTGAGAGAAAAGATGGCACTATTTGTACATGATGGTAACCCACGTGCCCAAACTGTAACCCGAATTGTTGATTCTTTAGGTATAATTTCTAGCCCGATAACCTCAGATGAGAATACTTTTTATTTCCTGTCTGACTATAAAGGGATTACAAATTTATACCGATATGAGCTAGATGTGAAAAAACTTACACCTCTTACTAATTTTAATCAAAACATTCGAGACTACGATTATTCACTTTCTACAGGGGCATTTGTGAGTTTAAATTGGACCAAAGACCACGAAATGCTTGTCTATCAGAAGACCTTAACACCTTTATTAGGAGATCTCTTGAATACCCCTCGTATGCAAAGTATTTCAGGGGTATCGGTGTACAAAACCGAACTTAAGAATAACCCTGCCGCCGATGCAAGTTTGATAGCCCAAATGGCTAACCCACGTAAAATGCAGTTGGATTCGGGGGAGGTAGATACTGATAATTATGAGTTTGATACTGATGTACTCAAAACGTTTGAGTATCGTCAGCGTCGAGGAAATACTATTACAAGTGCGGCAAATTTACCCATTAGAAATAGGAGAAAGGAAAACATAACTATCAAGGGGCCGATTACTTATAAAAGCTTGTTTATCAGTAATGATGCTACCTCTGACTGGCGAATTGACCCCATCCGTGGCTTTGGTTTCTCTCAATCGCTGACGATGAATGACTTGCTCGAAAATCATATTGTAAAAGCGGGATTTTTCTTAGGATTGCTTAATTTTAGAACTAACAATCTTTGGGCTGAGTACAGTAATTTAGCACATCGAATTGACTTTACGGTACGTGTTGATCGACAAAGTTTGTATGTACAACCTCCTGCAAGTCAGAAGTATAGATATAACCGTGTAGCGGTAACGGCGGCTTATCCCTTGAGTAATTTTGCACGAGTATCAGTGACACCGTTCTTTACAGAATCACGTTTATTAGATGTAAGTAATATTGCCGCCGCCGATGTTGCGTCTTCTTATTTGGGGGCTAGGGGAGAATTTGTTTACGATAACTCTCGCATTAATGGGATGAACACGATGGAGGGCACTCGGTTCAAAGTTCGTTTTGATTGGTTTGGGGGAATTGCGGGTACTCAAGGATTTAACCGCTTAGCTGTTGATTTTCGTCATTACCAAAAAATTCATAGAGATTTAATTTTTGCTACACGCTTTTCGTTTGCTCACTCAGGGGGACCAGCCCCTAAACAAAGTGTGATGGGAGGAATGGAAAACTGGACGGGCAACAATCAAGAAGAACGTTCAGTAAATCCATTGGCAGTTGGCTTGAGTAGTTCATTGATTCCGATTGATAATAGGGATATTTTTTTCGTAGAGTTAGCAACCAATTTGAGAGGGTTTAAATTTAATAAAGTATCGGGAGCTACGCATATGCTTTTTAATGGAGAGCTGAGAATGCCACTAGTAAAATATTTCTATAGAGGGCCTATCACTTCTAATTTTCTTCGAAATTTTCAGCTTGTGGGCTTTACTGACATCGGAACTGCCTGGACAGGAAAATGGCCATTTAATCGCCAAAATAGCCTGAATACGGAGATTATTCGCCTTGATTTTTTCAGTGCTACTGTTAACAACTTCCGAAATCCATTCTTGGTAGGTTATGGCTTAGGAGCGCGAACAATGCTATTTGGGTTTTATGTTAAGTTTGATTACGCGTGGGGATTAGACAATGGCGAAGTGAACAAGGCAATACCTTATCTGACCTTGGGATATGACTTTTAGGACAGCGTTTTTCTACAACAAAAAAGCCAGGACTAAATCCTGGCTTTTTTGTTGTAGAAAAACGATTAAAAAAGGTATATTTTGAATAGAAAAAGGTCATTTTGAGGCATTTAACGCTCGTTTGATTAACAAAATTTCGGTTTACTTGGCACGGTTTTAGCTAAATTTAAGCCCCCTTTATCTAATAAAAAAATCATATAAATTATATAAAAAATTTAATTTTTAACTATTTGTTTTGATTAGTAAAAATTATTGCTAACTATCTGTAAAACAAAGATTTAAATTATTAAATGAAAATTCATTAATAGGATTACTGACTTTGGCATAATTTTAGATACTATTAGGTTGGGTCAAATCCTTAATTATAGTTAAGTCAGAAAAAAAAATTCTGACGGCTAAACTCCTATTGAACATACTTAATTCTGGTTGATTATAATATACCAAAATCCAATAATTTGAGTGACTTATGGGTGCAATATTTACCAGCGCGAAGACACTAGATTTTCCCCCCCATAGTAATGAGGATAGGGGCTTTGCTACCTCCTTGATGCAAACTCAATAACTTATTAGTGAATACCCCAAAAATTTATACTTTCAATTAATTATTTTGCAGATTATGAGTCAGTTATCCATTTTTTCTCCTCCGAATAAGCAGCGTATTCTGGGGGCGCGTTTCGACGAAAAGTTGAAACGGTGGGTATCTACTTCCCCGCTCCTAATGGATGAGGAGGTAAAAGGCTATGAACCAATAGATGATATTGATTCGGCTGGCCCCAAAAATCGCGTGCTCAAACCCGTTAAGTCGTTAATGGGTATGTTTCTTTTAGTAGTACTTACTGCTTTTTCAGCATTTACTCAGGTAACACTAAAAACAGTAGATATTAAACTTACCAATAGCGTCGACATTACTCAACCTACTATTGGTCAAACAATTAAGTTTATTATTTATGCTAAAAACGACGGACCGGACGCTGCTACGGCTGTCGTAGTCAAAGATATTTTTCCATCGGCAGGAGCAACCCTTACGGGAAATGCTCCTGCTGCTGGAACCACCTTTGATACAGGAACTGGGCTTTGGAGTATTCCTACTATTAGTGCTGGAGATTCTGTCAAACTTGAGTTAACAGGAACCGTTACTGGTCGCGGGGTTTACTTTAATATTGCTGAAGTAATGTCAATGGGGGCCAATCAGGAAGATTCTGATTCGGATCCAGGTAATAGTGTTTTAGGCGAAGACGATTACGCAACGGCCTGTTTTTCAGTGCCGCTTTTGTGGTATCCAGGAGATGAGTATACTGTCGTGCTTGCAGTCTCAGGCTACTCAAATCTTACTTGGACCAAAGTTGGCAGAGGCCCTATAACAGGTGCTGCTGCTGATAGTGCTTCAGTAAGTGGTGATACCCTAATAATAAAAGGCACTGGACGTTTTTCGTTTACGGCTGAAGTAAATACTTGTCCAGCTACAGGATGTTGCGAAATTATTGTAATTCCAGGACCACTTGGAAGTATCGGTGATTTTGTGTGGAAAGATGTGAATGATAACGGCGTACAAGATTCGGGCGAGGCTGGTGTAAACGGTGTTCGCGTCGTTCTTTGGAGTGCTGTAAATGGAGTGCCAACAACACGCCTTGACTCAACCTTAACAACTACAAACCCAGCTGATAATACCAAAGGCGGGTATTATAGTTTTAAAGGGCTGGTAGCAGGCGATTACATTGTTCAAATAGTTAAGTCAACATTGCCAATAGGCTGTATCTTAAGTACTAAGATAAATTTAGGAGGCGATAATACGAAAGATAATGACTTTAATGCAACTACAGGTATTAGTCAGGTCATAACATTAAACCCTGAACAAGGTGGATTACAAAAAGATAACCCAACTGTTGACGGAGCATTATTTAGTCCGCTTGGTAGTATTGGAGATTATGTGTGGAAAGACACCAATAATAATGGTATCCAAGATGAAGCTAATACAGGGGTAAATGGTGTAAAAGTAGTATTGTTTCAAAAGAACCAAGCTGGAGCTTTTGTAGCAGTTGATACCACTACTACCGTAAATAACCCAACGGGTGGGAATCCAGGTTGGTATTCGTTTGAAGGTTTATCAAAAGGAGAATATCAATTAAAAGTATTGATAGGTACGTTGCCAGTGGGTTGTGTGTTGAGCGATTCTACTAATAAAGGAACTGATGATACTAAAGACAACGACTTCAGCTCTACTACTGGACTTAGCCAAGTTGTTTTGCTCGACCCAACGCTAGGTGGAATTAACAGGGATAATCCAACGGTTGATGCCGCATTGCGCAACTTGCTAGGTAGCATCGGAAACTATGTTTGGAAAGACACCAACAATGATGGTATACAAGATGCTTCTGAAACAGGAGTCAATGGTGTGAAAGTGATTTTATGGAGTGCTAACGCGAATGGTCAGCCAGTTTCTAAACTAGATTCGACGGTGACTATAACGAATGCAGGCAATATGGGTTATTATACCTTTAATAACTTACTCAAAAATGATTACATCGTTCAGATTGTAACAAGCACCTTGCCTCAAGGCTGTGTGTTAAGTACGAAAGCTAACCAAGGTACAGATGATGCTAAGGATAGTGACATCAATCCAACTTCAGGCTTGAGCCCAGTTGTTAAGCTTGACCCGGCTTTGGGTGGTATTAACAAAGACAATCTAACTATTGATGGTGCGTTGTTTAGCCCACTTGGTAGCATTGGCGACTTTGTATGGAAAGATTACAATGACAATGGTCAGCAGGATGCAGGAGAGCCAGGGATGAAAAATGTACGTGTTATTTTATATAAAGGAAGCGGTAATATATTCACACCAATCGATACAGCCTATACAGGAATTAGCGGAGATTACCTCTTTACTAACCTCACGGGAGGTTCGTATCAGATAGTTTTTGACCCAACTAGTTTACCTGACACTTGTAAGTTAAGCTTGAATCAGAATGTAGGTTCAGACGTGACTGATAATGATGCGAACCCTGCAACAGGACGTACAGCAACAATTGTAATTGATCCAACTAAAGGTGGAATAGATAAAGACAACCCAACAGTTGACGCAGCAGTTACAACATTTGACTTAGCCTTGTCTAAAACATTGGCCGCGGGTCAAGCGGCTAACGTAGCTCCAGGAGACTTGGTAACGTTTACGTTGAGAGTGAAGAACGAAGGTTCGATGACAGCGACGAATGTTGTATTGTCAGATTCATTGCCAGCGGGTATGACGTTAGCAGATACCGATTGGACGGCAACAGGTCAGATTGCGACCACCACGATTGCAGCTCCGTTGGCACCAGGTGCAACCGCATCAGTTGACATCACAGTACGTGTGAATGCCAACTTTGCAGGCACAAGCTTGACGAACTACGCACAGATTAACGATGTGAAGGATAAGAATAGCAACACAGTGAAGGATAAGGATTCGACACCAGGCAACGGCTTTACCCGTGGTGAAGACGATGACGACGAGGAACCAGTATCCGTAACACCTTGTCAAATCCCACCGACTCCAACATGTACAGGTACAATTACAAATGTATGTCCAGAAAAATGTGTGAACTTGATGGTACATATCTCAAGTGAGATTCGTACCCAAGGTGGTAAGTTTGAATGGCGTACAGGGCCAAGACCAACTGATCCATTGGTAGCTGACCCAACGAAAGTATGTGCTTCCGGTAAATACTATCTATTTGAAGTAGCAGCTTGCGGAGTTTACAGCAACGGCGCCTTAGCAGAAGTTACGATTAAAGCATGTCCAGCTGATTTGAGTTTGATTAAAACGGTTAGTAACAAAACTCCAAATCAAAACGACAATGTTACATATACTATTAAGGTAATAAATAACGGCCCTTTAGTAGCTACAAACGTAGAAGTTACAGATACATTGAAGGCAGGATTACAGTACGTTTCTGGTAACGCTGAGTTTACATTGAATGGAACAGTGTTGACTGGTACGATTGCAAAAATAGAAGTGGGTCAAACTACAACATTGACGTTCATTGCGAAGGTTACAGGTTCAGGCACTATCAAGAACTTTGCTCAAGTAAGCAAGTCTGAGCAGCCTGATCCAGATTCTAGCCCAGGCAATGGTACAGGTACACCAAAAGAAGATGATGAAGACGATGAAGATATCACTGTTAAGGTTCCATGTTCAATTCCTCCAACACCAACTTGTGGTGGCATGGGCGAAAATACATGCCCTAACGAGTGTGCGAACTTGAATAGCTTCATCCATAGCCAAATTCGTACGGAAGGAGGACGTTTCGAATGGTATACTACGTATGACCACAGACCAGGTACCCAGGTAGTGGATCCAACGAAAGTATGCACATCGGGTGAGTACTTCTTGTTTGAAGTAGCCAAATGTGGTGAGTATAGCAACGGTGCCTTGTTAAAACTGATTATCAAGCCTTGTATCAAGTTTACTGACCTGGCAGTTGCAAAATCGATAGTGGAAGCAGGTCCATACGCAGTTGGTCAAACTATTACCTATAATGTAGTTGCCTCTAACAATGGGCCAGTAAATTCGACAAGCGTAACAGTTAGCGATGTATTACCAGCACCATTGACGTTTGTAAGTGCAGATCCAGCTGCTGAGTACAATGCAGTTTCAGGTGTTTGGACAATCGGAAGTTTGGCAAACGGTGCAAACCGTACGTTGAAAATCCGTGCAATAATCAACGCAGCTGGTACAATTACTAGTACTGCGATTGTGAAGAGCCTAGAAAACGATCCAAGCAAAACGTCTAACGATACGTCAAGAGTGACGATTAGAGTGGATTGTGTGAGACCAGAATCACCAATCTTAGCATGTGCTATTACGAATATATGTCCAAGTGAAAGCGTAGAAATTCATGCAATTAGTTGCTCTGGCGGAACTATCCACTGGTCAAATGGTGCAACGGGCTCAAGCATTACAGTTAGCCCAGTTACAACTACTACTTACACAGCAACTTGTAAGAAAAATGGTTGTGAAAGCATCGCATCTAATGCAATTACGATTTATGTAAATACGCCAACGACGCCAACAATTATAGCGAGTCTCTCAACGACTATCTGTTCTGGAAGCTCAGTAACGTTGACAGCAACAAATTGCGTGGGTACACTTACATGGAGTAACGGAGCAACAGGTGCTCAAATCTCAGTAACTCCAAGCGCTACTACGACTTATACAGTTATTTGTAAAATCGGTAAGTGCGAAAGTCCAAAAGGTAGCGTAACTATCACAGTTATTCCAACTGCCCCTGCCCCAGAGGTTATTTGCAGTGTCGACAAGGTATGTCCAGGTGAGAGCGTAACACTCGAAGTGAAAAACTGTGCGGGTACGGTAGAATGGTCTACTGGCGAAACAGGTTCAGCGATTGTTGTAACTCCAGCTACAACTACAGTTTACTGGGCAGCTTGTAACAACGGCGGATGTAAGTTACGCTCGAAAGATTACGTGCTTACAGTTACACCGATTTCAACACCAACAGTAGTAGCTAGTTCAACGGCAGTTTGTAACGGTTCAAGCTTAACATTGACAGCCGTAGGTTGTACAGGTACGGTGTCGTGGTCAAATGGAGCCGCAGGTGCTAGTATCGTAGTGACTCCATCGTTTACTACTACCTACACGGCAACTTGTATAATTGGTAAGTGCGTAAGCGCTCCATCTATACCAGTAACAATCACTGTGGGTAACCCAACGGCACCAACTATAGCAGCAGAGCCAACACTGATTTGTGCTGGTCAGAGTACAACACTTACGACAAATAGTACTTGCCAAGGAACTATTATTTGGTCTAACGGCATGACTGGAAGTTCAATCATAGTAAGCCCTTCTACTACAACTGAGTATACAGCAGTATGTAAAGTAGGTACTTGTGAAAGTGTTAACTCAAATAAAGTGAAGATTACTGTCACTACTGTAGGGGCAGCACCAAGCGTAGTTGCTTCTAACACAAGTATCTGTGCAGGTGAAAGCTCAACACTTACAGCGTCTGGATGCTCAGGAACATACGTATGGAGTAATGGTCAAACAGGTGTAGCAATCATTGCAGTATCTCCTCCAACAACAACAACGTATACAGTTTCTTGCCGTGTAAATGGCAGATGCGATAGCACACCAGCAAGTGTAACAGTAACTGTGGGTCAAAATGCAACTGCGCCAACTATTACAATAAGTCCATCATCAACGGTATGTGCGGGTGCGAAAGTGAGGTTGACGGCAGTAGGATGTGGCGGTGGCACAATCATATGGAGTACAGGTGCTGCTGGAACAAGCACTGAAACAGTAGTAACTTCAACAACTACCTACACTGCCAAATGTAAAGTAGGTAAGTGTGAAAGTGCTCCAGCTGCGGCTACCGTAACAGTAGTACCTGCACCAGAAAAACCAGTGGTAATTTGTAGCACTGATAGACTTTGTCTAGGTGAAAGCGTAACACTTGAAGTGAAAAATTGTGCAGGTACAGTACAGTGGTCAACAGGCCAAACAGGTTCAGCTATCGTAGCGACGCCTTTTGTAACCACCCCTTATACTGCTGTTTGTAAAGTAGGTGAGTGTTCAAGCCCAATATCGGCTGATTATGTCATCAAAGTGATTCCGGTGACACCTCCAACCGTAACATCAGCTCCATCAAGCATTACGCTAGGTGAATCCTCCGTGTTGACAGCATCGGGTTGTGAAGGCGAAATCACTTGGTCAAATGGCAAGGTAGGTGCAAGTATCGTAGTAACACCAACTTCGACAACTTCATACACAGCGGTATGTAAAGTGGGAGTATGTATGAGTTCTGCAGCAGTTCCTGTGATAGTAAGTGTAAAAACTTGTACAGCACCAGTCATTACTTCAAGTGAAGCCGTAGTTTGCGAAGGTACCCCTGTAATACTTTCAGCAACAGGATGTGAAGGCGCTACAATTAACTGGTCTAACGGTGTAACTGGAAACAGTATCACTGTAAACCCAGTAGGAACGACTACATACACAGCAGTATGCAAAAAAGGTGATTGTACAAGCGATGCTTCGAATGCAGTGACAGTGGTAGTAACGAAAGTATACGCACCAACTATTCTTGTTTCGAATACGTTAATTTGCAAAGGCGAATCTGTAAGCTTGAAAGCATCAGGTTGTGAAGGTACAGTAGTATGGTCTAATGGTGCGACTGGTAGTGAAATTACTGTAGCTCCAGAAACGACAACTAATTATACTGTAACATGCAAAGTAGGTAGCTGTACTAGTGCAGCTTCAACGCCGATTACAATAACGGTTGGTAGACCAGCATCTCCGACAGTCACTACATCTAAGACAAGCTTGTGTTTCGGTGAGTCGGTAACTCTCTCAACATCGAGTCAGTGTGCGGGTTATATCCAGTGGTCAAATGGCCAGATTGGAAGCTCAATCACTATTATACCTGCCGCAAGCACTATTTATGTAGCCTACTGCTGCAATAATGATGCTTGTAAGAGCGTGGCATCGAACCCTGTTAACGTGACAGTAGCTCCGAAAGTAACTACTCCAGTGGTTGTAAACATTGCGAATGTTTGCCCAGTGAAGACAGTTAATTTGGCAACGGCTGTTAAGAATTACACAGCAGATTCGGGCTTAGTAATTGAATTCCGCCAAGGAAATACACCAAGCTCACCGTTGGTATCGAATTCATCGGCAGTAGGTGTGGCAGGTACTTACTACGCATTCTTCCGATCTACAACAGGTTGCTACAGTGACGCAGCTGCGATTTACGTACAGATTTCAGCTTGCGAAACTACGCTATGCGAAACGAACCCAGCAACGGCTGATGTGGGTGCAGATGCTGCTATTTGTGCAGCTTTAGAATACAAACTTAATGGTAAGATTGGTGGTGTAGCGACAAGTGCAATTTGGACAACAACTGGAACAGGTCGTTTCAGCAACGCTCTTGCACTTGATGCAACTTATTACCCATCGTTGGAAGACTTGATTAAGGGTGATGTAACCCTCACTCTTACCACCAATGACCCTGATGGGAACGATAAGTGTGTAGCTGGTAAAGATGACTTAAAGTTGACATTTGAAGGTATCAAGTTCAGACCTCAAATCATCATTAATGGTACACTTAAAGCAGATACATTGCCACAAACAATTACCATCTGCCAAGGTGATACTGTAAAACTTAGAGCTAGTGAGACAGACTACCAAGTAAAATGGTTTAAAGATGGTAAAATATTGTTCCCTGCCTCTGATGGTATCAGACAATGGAACGTAACTGAGCCAGGTACTTACTCATACGCTTTGGTAGATGCAAAACGTTGTAGCTCAGTAAACTCAGCTTACATTACTGTTATAGTGAAATCTGTTCCAACGCCAATCGTTAAAAACATGCGTAATACTTGTCCAAGTACTACTGTGGACTTGACGAAGGCGATTGAAGGTGGTTCAAACTACACAACCGAATTCCGCTCGGCAGCTCAGCAACTTTGTACTTGCTTGGTTGGTACGCCTGAAGCAGTAGGAACTGGTACATACTACATCTACTACAAGAAGGACGGATGTTATAGCGCTCCTGCGGCAGTAGAAGTCAAAATTTTCGACTGTTCTACGGATACACTTCGCCTAGATTTGAATATTGCTAAAACAGTAAATAAGTCAGTGGTGAGCTTAGGTGAGCAAGTAACGTATAAGATTGTGGTGAAAAATAGGGGCTCTCATACAGCCACTAACGTGGACATACGAGACGTAATGCCAGCAGAACTCGAAGTGGTTTCAACTTCGGGAATGTCAGTGTCAAACGGTATACTTACTACACGTATCGCAACATTGGCATCGGGTGATTCGACAACGCTGACAGTTGTGGCTAAGGCAATTAAGGCTGGTACACAAGTAACCAACAAAGCTTTGATTATGTACGCTGACCAGGTGGATCCTGTTACGTCAAATAACCAATCTTCGGTAAGTATCGTAGTAAGCGATAGTACGCTTGGCCCAGCTATAGGCGTTGCACTTGCAATTGATAATATTACGAAAAAAGGTGAAGGAAGCGACGAAAGCTACGACGTAACGTACAAAATTACAGTGAAAAACGTAGGAAATGTACCTCTTGCTAACGTAGCTATTGCGGATAGCTTAACTAGCAAGATTGGGTCACCAGCTACTTTCACCGTAGTGGGTGCACCATCAGTAACTAGTGGAAGTACATTGGTTCCAAATACGAACTACAACGGAACGACCAATAAGAACATCTTAGGCGAAGGTAGCACACTTGCTGTAGGTGCAGAGCAGGTAATTATGGTGGTGGTTAATATCAAAACAAATGGTAATAACGGTCCGTTTGCTGGTAATGTCGTGGCCAGTGGTAGTGGTAGCGGTACTCCAGTTTCTGACGTATCAAACCGTGGAACTGTGGTAGATGCACCTATAAACACTGCAACCGCTGTACGCTTCGATTTACCAAGTACCTTGATTGGTTTGTCTAAATTAGCAGGTTCACCAGTATTGCTCGAAAATGGAACCTTCAAGATTCCATATACAATCACGGTGACTAACTTAGGAACAAGTGACCTTAAGAAAGTGCAAGTGAAGGATGATTTAGGTCTTATCTTCGGAAACAAAGCGGCTATCATTGGTAAGCCTCTTGTAACTGCTGACGCAGGATTCGTAGTTGAATCTAACTACACAGGTCAAGGATTACTTACCAACTTGTTGGTAGATTCGTTGAGTACATTGCCAAAAGGTGCTTCACGTAAGATTAACCTTGCGGTTATAGTCTCGTTGTTCAACCC
Organism: Runella sp.; assembly: GCA_023254175.1. GTDB lineage: Bacteria > Bacteroidota > Bacteroidia > Cytophagales > Spirosomataceae > Runella. The sequence goes on from JALQYJ010000192.1 coordinate 16,236, forward strand.
TGATTCGGTAACAACATTCAATAACATCGCGATTGGTTCGGCGCTTACGCAAGCAGGAGTTGCAACGTCAGATACATCGACAGTAGGTTCGAATGCGGATCCTGACAATGACCTTGACCCACGCAATAACAGCGAATCAACGCCTGTATCGCTTAACTCGACTCCAGGTAAAGGATTGCTAGGTCTTGCGATGTCAATCAAAGATACCTTGCGCAAAGGCGATGGTAGCTTAAACATTACTTACCGCGTTATCCTCAAAAACTACGGAGCGGGTACATTGACAAATGTTCAAGTGTCTGATTCATTAACGAAAGTGTATAGCTCATTGACTGGCTCTAGCTATCAGTTGGTTGGTACACCTACCGCAAACGACTCAAGTACGCTACGTATTAATCCTGACTTCGATGGCGACCGTGATGTAAATCTATTGATTGCGGAACAGAGCCGTTTAGCAGGTGGACGTACAGACTCGTTGTTCTTTACAATCAATGTGACAACGGATGGACGTTTGACTCCGTATCAAAACCGTGCATTTGGTTCAGCACTCTCTGGCCAGAATAAAGTAACGGACTTGTCGACCAACGGCCTGAACCCAGATTTGAATAACGACAACGACCCAACAGGTGCAGCGGAGTCTGAGTTTACTCCAATTGTGATTCCTTCAGATGGGGGTATGTTTATCCCTGAAGGTTTCTCTCCTAATGGCGATGGTATCAACGATAAATTTGTTATTCGTCACCCATCTGGCACGAAGATTGTACTAGAAATCTATAACCGCTGGATGAGTTTGGTATACCGTAACAACGATTATAACAACGATTGGGAAGGTACATCAAACGTAGGTGTTGGAGCAAGCAATCAGAGTGTGCCAGCAGGAACTTACTTCTACAACGTAGTTCTACTTGACCAAAACGGCGGTGAGATTAAGAAGTCTAGTCGATTTATGACCATTAACCGCTAATAACGATGATCAACCTCATCAAACAAAAATATGCGTTTTTAGTGCTGCTAATCGTTGTTGTTAGCAGCACTAAAACCTGGGCTCAGCAAGACAAATTGTTCTCGCAGTACATGTTTAACATGATGGCCCTGAACCCCGCTTATGCTGGGAGTCGTGATGTATTAAGTGCCACTGCTCTCTACCGTAACCAATGGGGAGGAATGACAGGTGCACCACAAACCGTAACTTTCAGCATTGATATGCCCGTAAACCGCGAACGAGTAGGGCTAGGCTTACAGTTGTTCAACGACCAAATTGGTCTCGAAAATTGGACAGGTGTAATGCTTTCTTACGCTTTCCGAATCAAAGTTGGCGAACGTTCAACTTTGGCATTAGGTTTGCAAGGGGGAGGTATGAGTTTTCGTTGGGACTTAGCAAGGGCTGATTTGGGAAATAACCTCTCAGACCCTGCGTTTGCTAGTAACGTGTCAAAAATCCTTCCAAACTTTGGAACGGGTATCTATTTAAGCAATGACCGCTCGTACTTAGGGGTGTCAGTACCTTATTTGATTGAGAACAATCTGAATGATTATGATAATGATCAACGTGCCAAAGTACGTCGTCATATCTATGCTATGGGTGGATTTGTAGTTGGACGCAATTCAGTTAAACTCAAACCTTCAATGATGGCTCGTTATGTAAACGGTGCAGGCTTATCATTGGACGGTAATGTGAACTTGTGGTTCAATGACCGTATTGCTTTCGGGGTATCGTATCGTCACAATCGCTTTTCAACGTATGCAGGTAAAATTCAGCAACTTCCCAATGGAAGTGTCTTGAAAGGTGATGCACTCGTAGGAATGATTGAACTTCAGCTCTCTGATCAGTTCCGTTTGGGGTATTCATACGACTGGACTCGTAACAGCCTCAACCAAAGCCGTAAGTTTTTGAACATCCCAACCCACGAAATTATGCTGCGTTACGAATTTGGATTCAGCAAGAGTAAGATTCTTACTCCACGTTATTTCTAAGGGTTTATTTTAAACGTAGTTAGAGGTATATTCTTCATGAAGGGGGTCATACAACACCCACAGGGGAATATACCTTTTTCTTTACCCAAATTTTGGAATTATGAAGACGTCTATCTTATCGACCCTATTGGTAGTGGCGCTTGTATATGTTGAAGTGAACGCTCAGTCGGCTTTGAGTCAAGCGAATCGCCAATACGAAATGATGGCTTATACGAAGGCAATTCAACTCTACGAGCAGTCATTAAAAGACAATCTGAAAGACTCAACAAAGACAAACACTCTCGTCAAATTAGGGCACTGTTATCACCAAATTAGAGATACCCAAAATGCCGAGCGTGTGTATCGGCTTTTGTTTGGAGAAACAAAAAGCATCCCTAGAACTCAGGTCAGTAGTTATCTATATTATGCACAGGTATTGGCAAGCAACGGTAAATACAGTGAAGCAAAAGATATTTATGAACGTTACAGTCAAGCTCAACAAGACGACCAACGCGGAAAAGAATTTAAAACGCTTTATGATGATGTAAATAAGCTTAAAAAGAATAAAACGAGTTATAAGGTTGAGGCGCTCGACAATATCAATACAAATAGAGCCGAATTTAGCCCTACCTATTATAAAAAAGGGTTGGTCTTCGTTTCGGCTAGAAATGAAGATGTAAGTGTTAAACGTACCTATGGATGGAATCAAACAGCTTTCTTAGATTTGTTTGAAATTCCTGATTTGTCGGTAGTTAACTCCGCAAAAACCAGTAGAGTAGGCGGTTCCGAAACAGTAAACAGAACTGCAAAAAGTAAAGGGTGGTATTTGCTCGGTTCAGATGAGTATACCGATGGGACAGCCAACGATTCGAATATACCTGGTAGTTACCAAGGTGCTAACGGTGCAAAGCTAAGTCCGCTGAAAAGTGCGAAAATTGAGTCGCAAAAGATGGGTAAAGTAATTAATTCGAAATACCACGAAGGCCCCGTAGCTTTCTTTAAAGACGGAAGTAAAATGCTCTTTACTCGTAATAATTACTTGGATGGTAAATATAAAACGAGTAAAGACGGTGTAAATAAATTGAAGTTGTACATTGCCGAAAAAACGGCTAATGATTGGGGGAAAATCAAAGAATTGCCTTTCAATAGCGATGAGTACTCGGTAGGGCACCCTGCTTTGTCGAAAGATGATAAGCTGTTGTATTTTGTGTCGGATATGCCAGGTGGTTTTGGAGGAACGGATATTTACGTGAGTAAATACGAAAACAATAACTGGTCAGTACCTGCTAACCTTGGCCCTGCGGTTAATACCAAAGGTAACGAAATGTTCCCGTTTGCGGACGAACAAGGTAACTTGTATTTCTCTTCTGACGGTCATGCGGGCTTGGGTGGATTAGACATGTTTTATGCCAAACTGATCCAAGGGGTAATGGCTAAAAAACCAAAAAATCTTGGCGAACCTATCAACTCAACCAAAGACGATTTTGGGCTCATTACTGATGGAGAGCGTAAAAGTGGCTTTTTTAGTAGCAACCGCCGTAACGGTGGAGCCGACGATGATTTGTACCGTTTTGAGCGTTCGGGGCCGCTAGACCCTTGCCAAGACATCATCGTAAACGTGTTTGACGCTGAAACCAAAAATTCTCTAGCCAACGTGGACGTAGAGGTCATTAGCAAAGATGAAAGCGCGCCAGAGTCAAAAACTATGACGACCGACAGCGAAGGAAACCTTCGTTTGTGCTTGGATAGCGATATTGATTTCGTCTTTAAGGCCTCTAGCGATGGTTATTTGAACAATACACTCAATTTTACGACCAAAGACCTCGATATGTCGGAACTTGTTAAATTGGAGATTGCGCTCGATAAAGCAAAACCTAAATATACCGCTCCTAAGACATTTACGTTGCGTGGATTAGTAACTACGCAAAAAGACCATAAACCTATTCCAGGAGTAAAAGTTTTGCTCCATAACGAATGTGACGGCTCGATACAAGAGTCGGTAACGGACGAAAACGGAAGCTACAAGTTTGACGTTCCTATCGGCTGTGATTACTCGATTGAAGCCATGAAAGATAATCTAGGTACAATGGGTAGTAAGGTCAAAGGGGGTGAAACGACCGAGGCCAACATTACGATGTTTGAAAAAGGGGACGTCATTAAAATTGATAACATCTACTATGACCTCAACAAATGGGATATTCGTTCAGACGCTACGGTAGAGCTGAACAAGCTGGTTGATCTGATGAAAAAATATCCGAAAATGAAAATAGAGTTTGGGTCACATACTGACAGCCGTGCCTCGACCAAGTACAACAAAACACTCTCAACGCAGCGGGCAAAATCGGCGGTAGCGTACATTGTAAAACAAGGGGTTAATTCAAAGCGGATTATTGCGGCTGGTTACGGTGAAAGCAAATTGGTCAACAAGTGCAAAGATGGTATTGGCTGTACCGAAGAAGAGCACCAACAAAACCGTCGTACCGAAATCAAAATCCTGAGTTTATAGAAATAGATGTTTTGAAGGTGATTTATTAGAAAGGCAGAGGTTCGAGAGAGCCTCTGCTTTTTTTGTAGTGGATGGTAGACTAGAACAAAGTTCCATTTTTGATACAGGTGCATCAAGATCTCATTAACAGAAGCGCGTTACATGTTTAAAAATGGACAATTTGTGTCAATCAAAAACTTCGGCCTTAATCCGCTAACATGAGCATCACACTTGCTATTCAAAGATTTCGAGTTCCGATAGCGCGAGTGTCTCACTCGTGCTAATGATTCAAAGGCTTTAAGCCTAGTTGCCATCCAAAGAAACGACTGGAAGCCTGAAAATAAATGGCACGCGTGGAACGCTCGCACCATCAACTAATTCGACTCCAATTGGTTTCCTCCTTGCGAAGCGAGTCAATGTGTGTGCGAATGGGCTCGTTTTTGGGGAGTATCAAGTCTGGGTCTTCCTGCAAAATCTCGTCGGCAGCTTCGCGGGCGGCTTTCAAAACAGCCCCGTCTTTGGCCAAATCGGCCAATAGCAAATCCATCAAACCACTTTGCTGCGTACCCGTGAGGTCGCCTGGGCCGCGTAATTTTAAGTCTACGTCGGCAATGTCAAAGCCGTTGTTGGTAGCACAGAGCGTATCAATCCGAATGCGGGTATCTTTGCTGAGTTTCACACCCGTCATCAAATAACAATAACTCTGCTCGGCTCCCCGCCCCACGCGTCCCCGCAACTGATGCAACTGTGACAAGCCAAAACGCTCGGCACTTTCGATGACCATCACCGACGCATTTGGGACGTTTACCCCTACTTCAATCACCGTCGTGGCCACCATGATTTGCGTTTCGCCTTTCACAAAGCGCTGCATTTCAAAGTCTTTTTCGTACGGAAACAGCTTGCCGTGTACCATGCTAATGTGGTACTCAGGGAAGGTGCGTTGAATACTTTCGTAGCCTTCCATCAGGTTGTTATAATCCAGCTTTTCGGACTCTTCAATGAGTGGATACACGATATACACCTGACGCCCCTTGCGGATTTCCTCTTTTACCCGCCCAAACATCGTCAGGCGCTTTGTCTCAAAAAAATGAACCGTCTCAATCGGCTTACGGCCTGCGGGAAGTTCGTCGATGATACTCAAATCCAAATCCCCGTAAAGCGTCATGGCCAACGTACGCGGAATTGGCGTGGCGGTCATCACCAAAATATGCGGGTGAATGGTTTCATTTTTAGCCCACATCTTGGCCCGCTGTGCCACCCCAAAACGGTGTTGCTCGTCGATGATACAAAGCCCTAAGTTTTTGAACTGCACCGTATCTTCCAATAGCGCGTGTGTGCCTACTGCAATGTGGATGCTGCCATCTTGCAAGCCTGGCAGTACAATTTTACGGCCTTTTTTGGTGGTAGAACCCGTTAAAAGCGAAATGTTTATCCCCAACGCATCACAGAAAGGCTTTAGACCACGGTAATGTTGGTCGGCCAAAATTTCGGTGGGAGCCATGAGACAGGCTTGCGCACCGTTGTCGATGGCCATCAACATCGAAATAAACGCCACAATCGTTTTACCACTTCCCACGTCCCCTTGCAAGAGGCGGTTCATTTGCTTGCCCGACTTAAAATCATCGTGGATTTCGCGGAGCACTCGTTTTTGGGCGTTGGTCAGCCCGAAAGGCAAGTGCTGTTGATAAAACGTTTTTAGCATATCAAGGTTGCCAAAAACCTGCCCTGGGTACTCGCGTTTTTGCAGAAGTTTGTTTTTGAGCAACCGCAATTGGTTGTAAAACAATTCCTCAAACTTCAGGCGACGCAGGGCTTGGGTAAGGGCGTATTGGCTGTCGGGCAGATGAATGCCCCACATGGCCTCGGCTTTGGCCAAAAGGCGATATTTTTGCACCAATTCTTGCGGCAGGGTTTCGCGAAAATGTGGCGTAGCTTGTTCCAACAAACTCCGCATAATTTTGCTCAAAAACCGACTGTCGAGGTATTTCTTACGGAGTATTTCCGTTAGGTTGTAAACAGGTTGAAAATAGCCACCTCCTTCGTTTTCGGGGTTGATGGTTTCGAGGTCGGGGTGGCTAAAGTTGAAGCGTTGCCCAAACCTTTGTGGTTTGCCGTAGGCAATATACTCGCCGCCTTCTTTGAGGTGTTTGAGGTGCCAATCGATGCTTTGGAAAAAGACAAACTCAACGATACCCGTGCCGTCGGAAAACTCCACCGTAAGCCGTCGTTTGTGGCCTTCGCCTATGACGGTCATGCTTCTGATGCGGCCCTTCAACTGCGCCGCCGACATCGTGTCATTCAGCTCGCTAATGCGTTGAAAAGATGTTCTGTCTTCGTGGCGAAAGGGGTAATATTGTACTAAATCACCAAAGGTAAATAGCTTCAGTTCTTTGTTGAGCGTAGCCGCCCGAGTGGGGCCGACTCCCTTCAAAAACTCAATTTTAGTATCGAAAAACTGGGTGGTGGTTCGTTGGCTCATAAGTGCAAACGCACGTTTTTTTAGTAAAAATAACCTTTAAAGAGTATTTTTCCAACAATTCTTCGCTTTTGGTACTAACGTACAATCTCCTCCGTTTTCTATGAATCGTCGCGATGCCCTCCGCCAAACGGCGCTCCTAAGTGCCACTTATTTCACGGCTCCTTTTGACCCGTTATCCGACTCGCTCCGACGTGGTTATCCGCTGGGTGCTTGTGATTGGTCTTTGCAACGGGCTTGTAATCCAGCCGTTTTTGCGTATGCTAAAAAGATAGGACTTGATGGTGTACAACTCAGTTATAATTCTCGCACGGACGAAAGTTATCTTCTTCGCCCCGAGAACCAACAGGCTATGCGGGAGGCTTCCCAAAACGCAGGGGTTAAGATGGCAAGTTTAGCCATTGGTGAACTTAACCGAGTCCCACTCAAGTCTGAAGCACGTACCGTTGAGTGGATTAGTGGGAGTATTGACGCCGCCAAAGCTCTGGAAGTCAGGGTGGTGCTATTGGCTTTTTTTTCACAAGGTGATTTGCGAAACGACGAGATTGGAAAAAAGGTGGTCGTCGAACGTCTCAAAAGCCTTGCCCCTAAAGCCGAAAAACAGGGAATTACCCTCGCCATTGAATCCTACCTAAGTGCGCAAGAGCACCTCGACATTATTGAGGCCGTGGGTTCGCCCAACCTCAAGGTATATTACGACCCGCGCAACGCCGCCGATGCTGGCCACGACCCCTATACCGAAATTCCTTTGCTGGGTCAACAAAAGCTCATCTGTGAAGTTCACCTCAAAGAAAACGGTAACTTGCTAGGCCAAGGCTCGATTGACTGGCTGAGGATTCGTCAATTGCTCCGTCAAATTCGATTCAAAGGATGGGCGCACATTGAGGGTGCTATGCCGCAAGGTAAAACGCTGGACGAAGCCTATCCCCAAAATGTGCAGTATGCGCGCAAAATTGTTGGATAAAACTTCCTTTTTTACATCCCTAAAATAGACCATAATTATTCATAAAACATTACTAATATCAACATGAATCGTCGTCAATTTATCGGAACCACGCTCGTTGGAACTACCCTTGCTCCGTCGGCTTTTAGTTCGGTGGGAGTGCCCGTGGCGGCTTCGCCCAAAATCTTTGTTTTCTCCAAAATGTTCCAATGGATTGAGGACTATGATCAACTAGCCGAAACAATTGCGGGGATTGGCTTCGACGGACTTGACCTCACCGTTCGCCCTGGAGGACACGTTTTGCCCGAGCGCGTAGAGGAAGATTTGCCCAAAGCAGTTGCTGCGTTCAAAAAACACAAACTTGAAATTCCGATGATGGTGACCACGATTTTGGACGCTGATGCGCAATCGGAGCGTATTCTCAAAACGGCCAAGTCTCTTGGAATCAAACATTATCGTATGGGTTGGTACCCTTACGACCTCAAAAAAGACATTGCTTCCCAAAGTGCCGCTATAGGTCAGCGAATCAAAGCCGTGACCGCACTCAACGAAAAATATGGCGTTGTAGGTCATTATCAAAACCATTCTGGCAACTATTTTGGAGCGTCGTTATGGGATTTTCATCAGCAACTTCAAGGAATTACTTTCCAAGCGATTGGGTGTCAGTACGACATTAACCACGCGACCGCCGAAGCGGGTGGTTCGTGGGAAACAGGGCTTCACTTGATTGCCCCCCACATTAAATCATTGGCCATCAAGGATTTTTACTGGACCAAAAAGAATGGTAAATGGGGTAAACTCGGTTGTCCGCTGGGCGAAGGAGTGGTTAACTGGAAACGTTACTTTGAAATTTGGAAGCAGTATAATTTTCAAGTACCCATCACGATGCACTACGAGTACCCGCTCGGTGGGGCGGAAAATGGGGCAAAAAAACTCAGCATTCCGTCGCAAGACCTCATCACTGCGATGAAGAAAGACTTGGTATTATTTAAAGAGTGGGTCGCAAAGGTCTAACTGAAGGCTTTTTAACTTCGGTAAAGTTTTAGACCTTTGCCGAAGTTTTTGGCTTATACTATTTTCATGCACATTCTCATCGACCAACTTGGCAAACGTTTCAACCGCGAATGGATTTTTCGGAACTTTAGCCACACCCTTCAAAGCGGCAAAAGTTACACGTTTGTGGGGCCTAACGGCAGCGGTAAATCGACACTTCTTCAAGTACTTTCAGGAGCAACACCCTCTAGCGAAGGAAAAATTAGCTATATCATTGACAATAAAACGATTGAAGAAGATAAATGGTACAAACAGTTGGTCATAGCAGCACCTTACCTCGAACTCATTGAAGAGTTTACGATTACCGAATTCCTAAACTTCCACGTGGGCTTTAAGCCCTTCAAACCGTCGATTTCGCAAGCCCAAATCATCGAGCAACTCGAACTGATGGCGTCGAAAGACAAGGCTATTAAGTATTTCTCATCGGGAATGAAGCAACGTCTTAAACTTGCATTGGCCTTTTATTCGGACGTACCCGTAGTGATGCTCGACGAGCCTACTTCTAACCTTGATGCACGCTGGTCGGCTTGGTATTTGGAACAAGTGCAACAGCTTTCTTCCAATCAACTAGTTATTATTTGCTCCAACGTCCCTGCTGAATACGATTTTTGCGACGAAGTCATCAACGTGGCTGATTATAAGTCTAAAGTGCCCGTGGATTCTCCAATCCACGGAAAAGGTTTCTCAAAATCTGGTTAAAATTGCAGCCCCTTGGTTTTGAGAAACCAAGCGCGGGGGGGTAGGAGTAACCCAATGCACACCCCGCCAAAAGTAAAAAAGCATTCCTTTGACCTTTGATGAGAAACATTCATCTACTACAAGCCTATGAACCAAAAAGATAGCAAAAACCTCGCTCGTCGCGAGTTTTTGAAAGGTAGCGCAGTAGCAGCTGCCAGTTTCATGATTGTGCCTCGGCACGTACTAGGCAAAGGGTACACTGCTCCCAGCGACAAGCTCAATATCGCGGCCATAGGCTGTGGTGGTAAAGCTGATTATAACATCCAACAAGCCTACAACAACGGCTCTGACAACATCGTGGTGCTTTGTGATGTCGATGACCGTCAGGCCAAAAAATACCGCGAGAAATTTCCCAACGCCCCTTATTACAAAGATTACCGCAAGATGTTGGACAAAGAAGCCAAAAACATCGACGCAGTGATTGTTACTACCCCCGACCACATGCACTACGTCATTGGTAGTGCGGCGATGCAATTGGGGAAACATATTTACCTCGAAAAACCTCTCACCCACGACATTTGGGAGGCACGGATGCTCACACAGCTTGCGCAAGAGAAAAAACTCGTCACCCAAATGGGAAACCAAGGGAGCAGCGGCAAAGGTACGCGCCAAACCGAAGCGATTGTACAATCGGGGATGATTGGAGAAGTACATACGGTGGAGGTGTGGACCGACCGACCCGTTTGGCCACAAGGAGTAAAATCGCCTCGCGACAAGAAAGAAACGATGTCTATCCCTGCTGAAGTTGACTGGGATTTATGGCTCGGGACTGCCCCATACCGTGAATACCACGAAGCCTATATGCCGTTCCGTTGGCGCGGCTACTGGGATTTTGGTACAGGGGCATTGGGCGATATGGGCTGTCATTTTATGGATGTGCCGTTTCGAACTCTAAAATTAGGGTACCCGACATCAGTGGAATGCTCGGCAAGTTCGGTGTACAGCGACTTTTTCCGCGAAGCATTTTTTGAAGACATTGGACCTCAAGCCACTTCCGTTCACCTCAAGTTCCCGCATCCAAGCTCTAAGAAGTTTTCGGAATTGAACCTTTCTTGGTACGACGGTGGTATCAAACCCAAACTCCCCGAGGGCTGCGATTACGAAAAAGTATTCGCCGACAACGACGGTGGCGTAATGTTTATCGGAACCAAAGGTGTATTGGCTTGTGAGCTCTTTGGCGAAAACCCTAAATTGTTTGTCAAAGGACAGTTACAAGACGTAAAATTCCCTGCTCCGACTCGCCCACTTGTGGAAGGAGATACCGCAGGCCACCAACAGCAGTGGGTCAAAGCCTGCAAAGCAGGCTATGGCACTTATACCAGCTCGTCGTTTGCTGAGGCAGGGCCGCTCACCGAAATTGTGTTGATGGGAAATTTGGCAGTTCGTAGCTACCTTCACCGCGAAAATGGCAAGTTTACAGGTCGCAAAAAATTACTTTGGGATGGCCAAAATATGAAGGTTACCAACTTCGACCCTGCTAACGCGTTCGTAAAACGCCAGTATCGGGACGGATGGAAATAAAGGGAGTGCCGATTTGAATGTCGAGTGCAGAATGACGAATTGAATCCACTTACGACACTCTGCACTCGACATTTCCTTAGGCTGCCTCTACAGGCTTGACGGTGCGGGCAATGAAAACGCTTGATGAAATGAGGATCATTGCCCCGTAGCCTACCCAGTCATAATACAAGAGCTTCCCATCGGGGGCTTTCTGAATGATAATGCCAGCCAAATATACTGCTATGGCCTGCATCAATAGCTGCAACGAAGAATTAATGGCCATAAAACTTCCTCTTTGCTTCGGTAACACCACCGACGACGTCATTGCTTGTGTAGGAACTAAGCGTCCGTTTGAAAAAACAAAGAAAATCGCGGCAGTCCCCAACACAATCACGAGGCTATTGGTCCACATATTGGTAATAAGCCACATTGGTAAAGTCGATAACAGCGCAAACACCATAAAAACGGGATATTTCCCTTTGCGGTCGGCGAGTTTTCCAACTTGGGGAGAAGTAAAGAGTGTTAAAGCTCCGCCCACAGCGTAAATCAAGTACAGTTGGTTTTCACCAAAACCCGCATTGATGGTCAAGTAAGGCGAAATAAACGGTATGATGCTGAAGTGCCCAAGCATAATCACGCTCGTCAACAACAATGCGCGCAGTTGATTGGAATCTTGCAAAATATGCGTTACCGCTTCCAACGGGTGATGCTTCGTTTGGGTACGTTCTTTCAAATGACCATCTAACCGTGGCACGTAAATCCATATCAACCCAATCACGGCCACTCCAAGTATTCCCACAAACCAAAAAGGGGCATGCCAGCTAAACTCCGTCGCTAAATATAGTCCCAACGGAACACCTACTACCGACGCGACCGAAAAAGCCGTCATCACCACACCCATCGCCCGTGCACGGCGTTCGTATTCAAACACATCGCCGACAATGGACATCACTTGTGCACCTAGTACTCCTCCAAAAACACCCGCTAGCGTTCGGGCGGCTATTAATAGCCAAAACGTGGGTGCCATGGCACAAGCCAGCGTACCGACGACAAACCCGATGTAGGCCGTAAGCATGATTTGCTTACGCGGGAAGCGGTCGGCAATGAATGCCACCATAAAACCCGACAAGCCTGCGCTAAAGCTATACGCAGATACCAACAGCGCAAACTCTTGCGGTGAGATAGAAAAATACCGCATAAGCTGTGGGCCGAGCGGCATCATTATCATAAAGTCCATGATGTGCGTGAAATTCAAACACGCTAACACAAACAGGAGCAATTTTTCTTTTTGAGACACAATTAATCGTTATTTTCCGAAACTTAGATTCCTTCATCTGCCAGAAACTCAGCAATGTTAAACGTAACCTCATCTAGCACATCAATATCTTTAACTCCAGATAATAGGTTCTTGGTTGGAGGTAAACACAAATACTTTCTGGATTTTGGAGAATATCCAGATAACTTTTTCAGCGCCAAATTCTATCAATCGAGCCGATTTACGGAAGACATAATCCATCTCGGTCTCTTTTATGAGTTCTACTTCAATGTCCACTTCTATCACTACTTTAGGTGGAACATCCTCATATTTTATACTGACTTTTTTAGGCGTTAGTACGATTTTATCGTAAATCGCCTCATTGGTCAGTAAAAAATACTTTTTATACAGTTTCCCAGGAAAATATAACCCACCAAAAGTGATTGTAAACTACTACTACCCATAATTTCATCGCAGGTTTTCAGCCCTTTTACTATCTCTTTATACCCTTTTCGATAATAGATTTTCCCACTACACTGCTCATAAATGAGAGACTTGGGGATTTTGCGCGAAGTATGAGGTGTTTTTTGTTGAGAGATAGTCATCACAATCCAGCCTTATTCGGTCAATAGTTTACTAATCAGCGCATTGAACTCTTCAATAAATTGGTCGTAGTACTTGCCTGTACCTGGCCCTGAGAAGCCCGTGTGGATTTCGCGAACGCGGCCTTTTTTATCAATAAAGATGGTAGTTGGATACCCCGCGACTTTGTTGAGTGCAGGAAGGGCTTGTCCCGCGTTGGAATCGTTGGTGCCTGCCAAAACCAACGGATAAGGCACACCAAAACGCTTGGCCATAAAGTCGATTTTAGGACCTGATACTTTCATATCGGGTGAACGTTCAAACATCAAGCCTAAAATTTCAACCCCGCGAGAAGCATTCTTTTGATACCAAGGTACCATAAACTTCGTTTCGTCCATGCAATTGGGGCACCACGTTCCCGAAAGTTGCAGTACCACTACTTTACCTTTGTATTTCTCATCTTTTAGGGATATTTTGTTTCCTTTCGTATCAGGAAATGAAAAATCGAGGGTTTCGTACCCAGGTTTTAGGTATGTAAGTGCTGTTGGAGGAGGCAAAGCCGCTTTGTCGTCGAGAGTAGAAGTAAAAGGCTGGTAGCCCGAAATACCTGACCACATTCCTCCACGGATTTTACCGTTGGGCAAAATAGCCGCCCGAAACAAGAACGCGTGCGAACCATCGTAGCACGACATAAACAAACTATCACCCACAATATCACCCGCCAAATAGCGATAATCTCCCGTTGGGGTCAAAAACGTTCCTGCCAATTTACTACCTTTTTGTTCCAAAATCCCCACGGCAAACGATGAATCCTTGCGTTCAGGACGTTGGAAATAAGTAGCGTATTTGCCCGCTACATTGTGCGAAGTCGCTTGTATTTTTTTGGCAAAATGATACATTTCTCCTTTATCTGCTTTGAAAGGCAGCACTGACACCCAAACTCCGTTTCGGTTTTTCTTCCAAGAACCTTTCATTTGATTGTTGGTTACTTTCACTACCAAATCTGAATCAAAGATGAGCATTGGAATGTGCAACGAATCGCCTTCTACGTAGGCTTCGTCCATTGGTAGGCGTTCGGCTCCGTTGATGACGATAGCTTCGTAGCGACCATTGGCTTTGGGCGTAATTTCAAGGCCAAATACTACTTCGTTTTGCCCTCGAAGGAGCGCTGCCCGCCACGTACTTTTAGGAATGGAGGTTTGTGAAAAGCTAGAAAATGCGAGCAAAAAGGCAAAAAGGCCAACTACTGTTTTTTTCATTGTGTGAAGCTTGTTAATGTGGGTATTATAGTGAGGCAACAAATTTCTCTTTCAAAAAGTTGTGTCTAGGAAAAACCCCGTCCCAAAAATTACCTTTGAAGCGGGGTGTCGTCGTTTTCTTCTGGTTTTAAGCAACCAGAAGCACAAGTGTCTGAGGTTACTCACAACCTCAGCTGAAAAGAGTTTTCTTAATTCTGTTTAATCACTTTTTGGGTTTCGGTGCCTTTATTGGTTTTGATATGCAACAAATACGTCCCTTGCGAGAATTGACTCATGTCTACCTGAGCATTATTGCTACGCGGTGTTTGATTGAGCAGGGTCATTCCGTTGGTAGTCGTTATCCGAATGTCCTCAATAACGACATTACTAGGTACCTTTATCGTCAACAAATTCATCGTTGGGTTCGGGTAAGCTATTACTTGGGTCGTGTTGGTAGGTACTGACAGAATCACAGGAGCGGGGTTTACGCGTACTGAAATGGTGATATTGGGCGCGGCATAAAATGCCGAATTTCCCGTTTGGTACGCCACAATCTGTACAGTTCCCGTTGTTCCTGTCAATGTCACCGTATTCCCCGAAAGTTCCGCAGGACCCGACACCAAGCTAAAGCCGACAGGTAGCTGAGAGGTAGCCGTAGCACTGATACCAAACGGCGTATCTTTGGTAGTTTTATCAGTAATGGCTGAAACGTTGATGGTCTGCGATTGTTTTTTGGGCAACGTCCGTGTTCCTACTCCGTACCAAACCATCCACTTAGCATTTTTGACAAAAGTAGTAAA
This sequence comes from Runella sp., assembly GCA_023254175.1. Lineage (GTDB taxonomy): Bacteria > Bacteroidota > Bacteroidia > Cytophagales > Spirosomataceae > Runella. The sequence goes on from JALQYJ010000192.1 coordinate 31,256, forward strand.
ACTACCTTTCGGACTAATTTTATCCGCATTTAAGTCCACAATTCCTATATCATCGCGCCCACTGGTGAGGGTATTAAACACCATTTTTACGTCCGTTTTAGAGTATTCGGGGTAACCAATGGTGTTGTTTTCAATGATACCCGCAATTTCTCCCTTATCAATATTCGCGCCAATGATATAGTTGTTATCGTCGGGGTCAATATAATCAAAAGCGACAATGTTGGGGCTATTTTTAGAAAAAGTCGGATTACCTATGCTTTCTCCTTTTTCTAAGTTAGAAATAAGCTTATTGATGGTTCCTGGGCCGAAATCGCTTTTGGCATTGTCCCACACTTTGATAATTCCTACGTCCCAATAGCCGATGGTTCCGCTGTTAGCCCCCACTGCAATGCCTGCGGTGGTGAGTTCGTTATAAGCATCGTAAATGATGTATTCGCCCGTAGCGTCCCACTCAAACGAATCGGCGTATTTCACCTGGGAGCTTTGGACGTTTTGGGCGGAAGTAGGGTTATAGAGAGTAAATTTCTTCCACGCTTTTTTGGTATAGCTGTAAACCCAAATCGATTTATCTTGATTGACGGTAATGGCAGCCAGCGCTTCACCGTTTTTAGACACAGCTACATTTTCCCAAATCGCTTCGTTCGAAATCACTGTCTCCGTTACAGTTCCTTGCAGATTAATAGCCTTGATAAACTTATCGTTGGTGGTTACATAATAGGCAAATTTTCCATCGTCGGTGACGCTAGGTTTGTGAGCAATAGCAGCTGTTATCAAAGGCGTGAATTTCGACAAATTAACAGGTGCATTATATAGTTTTTTATCACCCGTAGCATACATCAACAAAAAGTCTTCGCCTGGGTTGGTGGGAAGCGTTTGGGTCGTTGGAGTCGATGAATTATTGCCAGTATCTGTGATTCCCACGGCATCAAAAGCGGCTTTCGCTGCCGAGACCTCCGTACTAGAAGCTCCGTACAAATCCGTAGCGGCTTTAACAACTGCCAAACGCAAGTCAATAAAACGCGACAAACGAGTGAGGTACAGCGTGAGCGCGCGGTAATAGACCCGTTCGGCTTTTTCGCGCGAAGTGGCAGAGGCAAATTTAAAAAAAGCCCAATTCGGAATTCCTGAGTTGATATGTACACCGCCGTTATCTTCCGTACCAGTGTAATACTCGTTCATGTTTTTGGGTTGGTAGCCATTGTCTCTAGTCCCCCCTTGATTAGGATTCGCCAAATCGCGAAGCGCCCCCGAACTATATACAGATGTTCGCACCACATCTTCACCAATCGTCCAGTTGCGACGATCCACCATGGTAGCAAAAACGTCTGCAAACGATTCATTAATAGCCCCCGACTGTGACTCGTACTCCAAATTGGCTGAGTTTTGAATCACACCGTGCGTCATTTCATGAGCCGCTACGTCAAGCCCTCCCGCCAAAGGTTTAAATGCAGTTTTACCGTTGCCATACACCATCAATTTATCGCTCCAAAACGCATTATCCATTGCCCCTTTGTCGTCGTTCATGTTGATGATAGAAATAATAGTTCCCCCTTTTCCATCAATCGAGTTACGTTTATGAACGGTCTTAAAATATTCAAACGCCATCGCGGCGTTGTAGTGTGCCGAAACCGCCGTTTTGTTGCTCCATGTATTGTTGGTCGAAGTAACATGCGCCAAGTTTAAGTTATCGCTATCTACCGACGAGTTTTGGGCATCAATGGTCATAATTCCCCCAACAGGACTATCAGGAAGCTTCGAAAGCGTAGATTTAAACATGGCCTTCCCATCGGGGCTAATTCGGCTTGCGTCCAATAAATAATAACGGTTTTGGTACAAATATGCATCAATCGACCGACTGACGTTATTGAGATCGGTAGCGGTAGCTTTTACAGGGCCATCGAGCGAACATAAATTGTTATATTTCTTTAAGACCTCCCCCGTGTGGGCATCGACAAAGCATACCCAATGTTCCAAGAAGTTGGGGTGCATTTCGATGCGGTAAGTAAGGTGAGTTGTTTGGTTCGAATGATGGTACACAAAGAGTTCCGTTTTAGGCTTTTCGTATTGCAAAAGCTTTTTCTCCCCAAAGGTCATTGTACGAATAACCGTCGTTTTGGCCAGTTCGTCCAAAGCAACTTTTTCTGCGGCTTGAGGTGTTAGCTTAGCCACCGTATTTGCGAATGTAGGAGCAGGAAAAAACTTACCGTTGAGGGTCGTTACCTCATCACGGTCGGTATGAAGCACAATTTCACCGCCATAGACGGGCACTCCTTTATGAAACTGTTGCATCCGAAGGTGGCTTTGGCCTAGTTCATCGGTCTCAATTTTTTGTAGTTCAAATTGCTGGTCAGGGTTTTCCATCCGAAGCAATCCTTTTACCGACGACAAATAATCAAAGGCTTTTGCCTCCACCGACGTATTTGCTTTTCGGCCTGACTTTAACATAGTTTTTGGACGCCCTTCAATGTATACAGGTAGACCCGTCGTGGGGTCTTTGACTACCCGAATGCCCTCCCGTAGCGCCGTAAAATCATTCAATTGACCAGCACTTCCATCAATAACTGCCTTTTCGATAGGATTAAAATTTTGTAAATACATCGAATTATCCACCTCCTGAGCGCCTAGCTTACGCACTAGTTCGTCGGTAGTAGTCACTGTAGTTCGGGGCGATTGTTTTAGACGAGTTTGGGCATAGGGTAAGTAAGATAGCCCGCCTAAATACGCAAGTAATAATAGATACTTCTTCATGGGACAGGGAGTTTAAATCGTTTTGGTCAATTGGTTATAAAAACGCTGCACATACACCGAGACTTTTTGTTTAGGCGCCCCCCACGTTATTTTTTGCTTTAACCTTTTTTTAGGGTTGCTGTACTCAACAAAATAGTAGACGTTGCCTGGATGATTGAATTTATACTTGTCCAATTGAAGTTGGTCTGCCGACTGAAAAAACTGTTTTGTTTGCTTCTCACGGAGGGTTTTGTGCAACTTTAGCGAATCGGTAGCGCGTTCGCGCACCCACAAATCGCCATTTTCGTGTAGCACATAACTACGGGCTGTTCCCGAAAAACCTCCACCTGACCCAAACGTTAGTTGGCGTCTAAACAAAGTTGAAGGGCTGGGTAGGCTTTGGCTCAAAGCCTGAGTATAAAGCCACATAAGAAGCCCAAAAGTAGTTGCCTCTCTCGTAAAAGTACGTTTCATAAAGCTGGTAGAGAAAGATAGTTCTTTACTCAAACTTACACTATAAATCGCATAAAACCAAAAGCCAAATCTTACCTGACAATGGGCTGTCATTCTCAAAATTTGACGATTGGTAATTATTTTTTTACCATTTAAGTAATTGTTTATCCATTCACCCCATCTAATGCCCTACCTTTGCACTTTGCATCAACAGCCGTTTTATCTATTTATGTATTTCAAACCATCTACTACATTTATTACTGTTCTTCTATCTTCTTGTTTTGTTAGCTTTGCCCAAGAAAAAGCCGAGTCAATCGGCGGTGCTGCGTATCAGGAAAAATACCAGCACGTCATCCGTAAAGCCAAAGGAGAAATAAAAATCGACGGTGACTTGTCGGACCTTGCCTGGCAAGGGTTAGAAGTTTCCAAAAACTTTGCCCCTCACTGGCCCCAAGACAACGTTCCTATCAAGCGCGATACGGAGGTTAGGATGACTTTCGATGACAAGTTTTTGTACGTGGTAGCCGTCTGTCGTGATACTAATAAACACGTTATTCAGACCCTCAAACGCGACGGAGATTATTGGAGCTCGGATGCTTTTGGTCTGATTTTAGACCCAATCAATGAACGAACTAATGGGTTCTTTTTTGGCGTCAGTGTAGCCAATGCTCAGTTCGAGGACTTATTGGCCTTCCAAACTGAGGATATGACGGGAAGTTGGGACAATAAATGGTACTCGCAAACAAAGGTCTATCCTACCTATTGGACGGTCGAGATAGCCATTCCCTTCAAAACCCTTCGCTACGACCCTTCTAAAACGAAATGGGGAATCAACTTTGAACGAAATGATCTTAAAAACAATCAGTATTCTACCTGGACCTTTATTCCTGTCAATTTCAACGGGTATGATTTAGGCTATACGGCAGCACTGATTTGGGAAACGCCACCGCCTACGGTCAAGGGTAATGCATCCATTATTCCGTACATTACCGGAGGCACCTCGCACGACCATACAACGAGCACGCCTACCAAAGGCACCTTCAACGGTGGCTTAGATGCCAAAATTTCCGTTACGCCCTCCCTCAATCTCGATTTGACGGTCAACCCCGATTTTTCGCAGGTTGAAGTCGACCGCCAAGTGACGAATCTGACACGTTTCAATATTTTCTTTCCCGAACGGCGGACATTTTTTCTTGAAAACGCCGACCTTTTTGGTAACTATGGTATTCCTCCTTTTCGGCCATTTTTCTCCCGCGCCATTGGACTCGACCGCAACGCCCAGCCACTACCCATTTTGGCAGGGGCACGTTTGAGTGGGAATTTGGATAAAAACTGGCGCGTTGGCCTCATGTCGATGCAAACGGCAGCCAAAGATGAAGACCCCGCCCAAAATTTTACCGCTTTTTCCTTCAACCGAAAAGTATTAAAACGCTCACTAATCAAAGGCTATGTACTAAATCGTCAGGGGTTTATGACCGAAAACGAGCGTTTACAAAACCCGATGGGTGAGTATGGGCGAAATCAAGGATTAGAATTTAACTACTCCAATACCAAGGGCGATTGGAACGTGTGGACAGGCTACCATTGGTCGCAAAAACCTACTATCACCAACGACAACACAGCCAAACAATTTGGAGCAGGGTATTTCGGACGTACAATAAGTTTTTTTGCTGATTATTTTGGAATCGGAAGCAATTACTACGCTGATATGGGGTTCACCAATCGCCTCGAAAATCCAACCTATATCGTTGACCGCTTTGGAAAAATTCAATCGGATACCACCGTTCGTTTGGGTTTCCATCAGGTATATAGTGAAACTCAGTTTAACATCCGACCCAAAAATAGCAAAGTGAATAATCATGCGTTTGGGGCTGAAAACTTCTTGGTTTGGAACCCCAACGGCACACTGAACGAATATACCTTGGGCTTGACCTACGATGTTCAGTTTCAGAATGCGAGTTCCTTTGGCTTTCGCTTCGACCACAACGACGTAAGAGCGGTTTTCCCTTTTTCATTTACTGACAGCGACCATGCCTTACCTTCGAGTAGGTATGTATTCAATCAGGTAAATGCCACATACAGCTCCGATTACCGCAAAAAGTTTTACTTTACAGCAGCAGTGCGAGCGGGCGGGTTCTATAACGGTACACTTCAGCAGTATTCGCTCGAAATGACCTACCGTGCTCAACCTTGGGGGAATTTTTCAATGAATTTTGAACAAAACGACATCAAACTACCTGCTCTATACGGAAATGACCGTTTGTTGTTAATCAGTCCACGTATGGAAATCAACTTTTCAACCAAACTGTTTTGGACAACGTTTTTACAGTTTAATACTCAACGCAATAATTTCAACGTCAACAGTCGTTTGCAGTGGCGCTACAAACCGATGTCTGACTTTTTCCTGGTTTATACCGATAACTATTATACCGATCCTCTTTTTAGGAATAAAAGTCGTGCTATTGTCTTCAAGTTTAATTATTGGCTAACGCTTTAATAAACCGCTAAACCTATGAGGTTATTCTCTAATCACAACTTGCAAACCTCATAGATTTGGGTGAGCCTGCTCGTACTCAGCAGAGAGGTCGTCTTGTTTCTTATCATTACCAAAATCGTAGCGGTAGATGGGAGATACCTCAGCTCCAGGTAAAATTTCTACAATTGGATTGATAAGTCCTGTATGTAAATCAAACACCCAGCCGTGGAGATGTGGATAATTTCGCTGGTGCCAAGAACGTTGAACGATAGTCGTTTTGGCCAAATTATTAACCTGTTCTATCACATTAAGTTCCACCAATCGGTCAAACTGTTTTTGCTCTTCTCCAATCCCACCAAGTTCGGTTTCATGCTTTTCATAGACTTCTTTAATGTTTCTTAACCATTTGTTAATCAGTCCATAATCTTTATTTGTCATCGAAGCTTTTACCCCGCCGCATCCATAATGACCCACTACCAAAATGTGCTTTACTTTCAGTACTTCTACAGCATACTGCAATACGCTGAGCATATTAATGTCGGTATGAAGCACTAAGTTTGCCACATTTCGGTGAACAAACAACTCCCCAGGAGCGGTACCTGTAACCTCATTGGCAGGCACTCGGCTATCGGCACAGCCAATCCACAAAAACTCAGGTTTCTGGTCGGCGGCCAACTCGTCAAAATAATGCTCGTCAAGCATGAGCTTTTCGGCTGCCCACGCTTTATTGGCCAATAAGAGTTTTTTGTAAGCTTGCATTTGGTTTTCGGTTGATTATTTTCCGTCGTGTAATTCCTTTAAAGTCCACTTGAATTCCGCGTAGAGGTGCATCTTTTCGAAATTCTTTGAGAGTGGTATAAATGTCATGATCGATAAAATGCGCCCTTGCTCCGTCAATAAAAACATAATCTCCCGCTTGCAACGATGCCAATACTTCTTTCAAGCGAGCTTTATTCAAAAATGAAATATCTTTTCTAAACCAAATCAGCACCGTTTCTTTGTCACGAACCACACTCATTGCCGATTGATTATTGGTATACATCACATACACAATTCCTACAATTAACCCCACTATCATTCCTACCAATAAATCAGTCAGAATGATAGCAACCACCGTTACCAAAAACGGAATAAATTGGTCTTGACCTTCCAAATACATCTTACGAAACACCTCCACCTTTGCCAGTTTGTATCCAACTAACAAAAGTAAAGCTGCTAGACTTGCTAACGGAATATGATTGAGAAGCTCAGGGAAAAGCACGATCGCCAGCAACAGTAGCGCCCCCTGAATAAAGGCCGAAAGACGGGTTTGACTATCGCTGTAGACATTGAGAGAGGTTCGTACAACCACCACTGTAATTGGCAATCCACCCAATATTCCAGAAAGGATATTCCCTACTCCCTGGGCTTTCAATTCCTGATTTGGCGACGAAATACGGCGTTGTTTGTCTAATTTATCGGCTGCCTCTAACCCAAAGAGCGACTCTAAACTCGCTACAATAGCTAAAGCAACTGCGGTTATGTATACTTTTGGATTAGTAAACCCCGTCAGCGACGGAAAGTGCAGTTCAGAACGTACATCTTCCCAAGTACGAAGCAAAGGCATTCGTACCATATGGTCGTTGGATTCGCCCAAATACAGCGAGGGCACCCACTCCCGAAATACTTGATTAATAACCACACCCATCAATACAACAACCAACGCGGTAGGAATGGTATTAAATACTTTGTTACCTTTCTCGGCTTGTTTATCCCACCAAAAAATTAACACTAAACACAATCCACTAATCACAACTGCCCCCCAATTAGGGTGTAGTACGGCTTGAATTAGCTCTGTAAACGTATTTCGGTGATCGTTTTGGAAAAATTCAAATTCGCCCTCATAGTCGGCATCCCAACCCAGCGCATGAGGAATTTGCTTTAGCATAATTACGATTCCAATGGCCACCAACATTCCGTTGATAACACTTGAAGGGACAAAGCCACTCAAACGACCTGCTTTCAACCACCCCAAAAACCATTGCAACCCACCCGCAAGTACTACGGCTAATAAGAACTGAGAATAGTCGCCAATACCATGTGTAGCATCAAAAACTATCATCACTAGCCCCGCGGCAGGTCCACTAATGGCGATTTCTGAGCCTGATAGTAACGATACAATCATTCCACCGATTACCCCAGCTACTAACCCCGAGAACAACGGTGCTCCCGATGCCAAGGCAATGCCTAAACACAACGGGAGCGCCACAAGAAATACCGAAAACCCTGCGGAGAAGTCTTTGGTAGCATATTTTAAGGTCATATACCGTATTCCTTACTAGAGAACTATGTCAATGTCAAATCACGTAAGCTAGCGACCGTAAAGTCAGGATTCTGCGCATCCCGAAGATACATCACATCATCATAAAACTCTACTTCACCCGTTTCAATATTGTACATGGCGCCAACCACACCAATCTCTCCATTTTCCACCATTTGTTCCAAAATAAAGCTACGTTCAATGATACTTTTAACATTGCGCTTTACATTAATTATCGCCACATTCTCTACAAAAGTTTTATTATTAGAAGTACGATTAGTTTTTGTTTCACTTTCCTGATAAACAGCGGGTTGAAGCTTTGCCAACAGTTCAGTCAAGTTACCCATTTCTACGTGGTCGCATGCTCCTTTTACTGCTCCGCATTTGGTGTGTCCAAGGACAACAATCAGTTTCGAACCTGCTATTTTACAAGCAAACTCCATGCTACCTAAAATATCAGTATTTACCACATTTCCAGCAATACGCACCGAAAAGATATCGCCCAAACCTTGGTCGAAAATCAATTCTGCTGACGTACGACTATCTATACAGCTCAAGATAGTCGCAAACGGCCATTGCCCTTCTCGTGTATCATTCACCTGCTCTAACAAATCACGTTGAACTTTCAGGTTTTTGACAAATCTCAAATTACCTTCTTTGAGTATATCGAGGGCCTTTCTTGGCGTCAAATTCGCTTGTGTTTCTTTAGTATGCGCTTTCATTTTTTTATGGATGTACTTTTAGGGGTTACTTTCCCAGCAAGTTGAGTTAAACAATTGTGAAGAGTTGATGTTCAGACTTAGTGTGCTCCCACTCCCTTAAATTCAGGAATTGCCTTGAGTTCTAATTGAATACCACGCAACTGAGCCGTTGTTTTGAAGTTGTGGATAATTTCAAGAACGTCAATATCAATCGTCCGAGCATTGGTACCATCAATTACGACCTTCGAATTCATCGGAAGTTTATCTAACGTCAACGTGATAGCTCCTTTATTGATGAACGTTACATCTTCCACCAACTCAATCGTGATGACTGGTTTTTCGGGGCTTCCTGCTTCGTTAAAATTATACGCGCGACGGTAGTTATTGCGTAGAATAAAGAAAATAGAAACGGCCATCCCGATGCCAATTCCTTTGAGCAAGTCAGAAAATAAGATGGCTAAAACGGTTACGATAAAGGGTAAAAACTGCCCCCAACCAAGTTTGTACATGGATTTGAACAACGAAATTTTAGCAAGTTTATACCCAACGACCAACAAAACTGCCGCCAAACACGCCAGCGGAATTTTGTTTAATAACGCTGTAAACGCCACTACGCTTATCACCAAAAATACCCCATGAATAAAAGCTGAAAGTTTGGTTCTTCCTCCTGCGTTGATATTAGCTGAACTACGGACAATCACCGCAGTCAGGGGCAAACCACCTAATAATCCCGCCACCACATTTCCTAGCCCTTGAGCAATTAGTTCTCGGTTTGTCGGGGTATTGCGTTTAAATGGATCTAGTTTATCGGTAGCTTCTACGCTCAACAACGATTCTAAACTAGCCACAATGCCAATCGTAATGGCCGTGATGTACACTTGTGGATTAGCAATAGCGGAGAAGTCTGGTAAAGTAAACTGACCTAAAAACTCTTGCACTGAGCTCGACACTGGTAATTTGACCAAATGATCATTTTTTAGGGTCAACACAGGAAAAAATACTTCAAAATAAATGTTGATAAGAATCCCACAGGCTACCGCAATCAATGCCCCTGGAACAAGCTTAAAAAAAGCGTATTTTTTGAAGAATGGTTTGTCCCAAACCATGAGTATGGTCAGCGATACCGCCGACACAATGACTGCTCCAGGGTGCAAGAAGTTAATCGCATTAATCAACTCTGAAAAGGTATTTTCCCCATCTATTTGGATAAATTCGAAATCACCTTCATTGTCTTTATCGTACCCAAAAGCGTGCGGAATCTGTTTGAACACCAATATCAATCCAATAGCGGCAAGCATCCCTTTAATAACACTTGAAGGGAAATAGTGCCCGATAATCCCTGCTTTCACCACTCCGAGGACGATTTGAATTACTCCTGCCAATACCACCGCAAGTAAAAACACTTCAAATGAGCCAATTTGGTGAATGGAATTAAGTACGATTACTGTTAAACCCGCTGCAGGTCCACTAACACTCAAGGCCGAACCGCTAACCAGAGAAACCACAAGTCCACCAACAACCCCCGTGATAATACCCGAAAAGAGCGGTGCTCCTGATGCAAGAGCAATTCCCAAACATAGGGGAAGAGCTACCAGAAACACGACTAGCCCCGCTGGCAAATCATATTTTATATCTTTAAATAAATCCTTCATTTTCTTCAACTTACATTTAATCTGATTGACCCAATACTCATGTAGATTCTATCCTTGCTCCATGAGAATAACAAGGAAAAGGCAGTAATGATGCTCAATAAAAGCAAAGCCTAAGGCAATGAATGCCCCGATTAGTCTTGGCTTTTACTACGCATTAAATGAAGGAAAAAATTCGGGAGGGGGAAGACTTATGGAAGTAACGTGTTCGGAAATGTGTATTAAATACAGAAAACTGCCAACAAGCTTGGTTGCTTGTGTCAGCACAAGTCCGAGTATAGGCGTAGCTAAAAATTCATCGTTCCATTCCGCACTTTCTTTAGACGTTTCTCTATCCGTCTCTTCATCACACGATTCGGGGCACGATGTTTCTTCTTGCTCTTGTTGCTCTATCGCTACCAATTTTTTAGAAGAGTTTACCAAAGGCTTGACTACCGCCATGAAGCAAATCATGACACCAAAGAAGGTCAATACCAAGGTTTTATAGCGATTCACAAAACTCTAATGACTATTAGTAAATGATAAATTTACACTTTTTAACTGTTAAATAAAACTATATCAACAAAAAACAATAACTCACGAATGAGACAGTTCGCGATCAATGTTTGATTTGGCAACTTCTACAATTTCATCTATTGTTTTCCCTTTAGGTTCAATCGGTTCGAGAATTGTCCAAGAAAGGTGTACAAAACTACTTAGTGGAAAGATACCTTTAGGGTTTAATTTACCCGTATTTTTGATGGCAATAGGCACCACCAATGCGCTGGGAGCTTTCTTCACTAAGATAGCGACTCCACCCGTTGCAAATGGCTTCAAGGCGCCCGTTCGAGAACGTGTTCCTTCGGGAAAAATACAAGCGGCAAACTTAGTTTCTTCAATCAACTTAGCCAATTTTGAAATTTCCATAATGGCTTGTTTGCCATCTTGGCGGTCAATAAGAGCGGCACCACTTTTTTGGAGGTTGTACGATATACTCGGAATACCTTTGGCCAACTCAATTTTTGAAACGAAAATGGGGAAGTTCTTCCGTAGGAACCAAATCATCCCGACGATGTCGAACATACTTTGGTGATTGGCGATAAAAATAATGGGGCGTTCGGTGGGTAAATTCGTCTTCGTTATAACCCTCAGACGGGTTCCTAACATAGTTAAACCGTACAGCAAAAAGCCATTCAGCACATGTACTGATTTTTGGTGTACTCGGCGGCCAAACAAATGAAAACACAGCATTTGAATGGGATGGAACAGAAGCAACACCAATCCAAAATAAACCAAGTAAATACTACCTAAAACGTAATCGATAATTTTTCTCATGCCACTCTATTGGGAGATTTTAACTCCCAAAATTAATCAAACATTCGCCTGTTTTCGCATCTCAACGCCAACATCTCTCCAACTTTCCTGAAATTCTTGCTACCTTCGGGAAATTTTCTCAGACACTTATCTTCTAAAATTCATTCTATGCAACTCCCTGCCACTCGGATAGAGGTTATGCAGTTTATCGGTCAGAAGATTGATTCCATCTATGACGAATTTCTGAAACCTATCGAAAACTTATGGCAACCTGCTGATTTTTTACCTGATTCGACCAAAGATTCGTTTTTTGAGGAGGTAAAATTGCTGCAAGAAGCCGCCCGCGAGTTATCGTACGATTATATCGCGGTGTTGGTTGGTGACACCATCACCGAAGAAGCTCTTCCTACTTACGAATCGTGGTTAATGACTGTTGAAGGAATCAACCAACAAAACCCAGAACAAGGTTGGACAAAATGGGTTCGTGCTTGGACGGCCGAAGAAAACCGCCACGGCGACCTCCTCAACAAATACTTGTATTTGTCGGGGCGGGTCAACATGCGTGCGATGGAGCTTTCGACGAACTATCTAATTGCCGACGGTTTTGACATTCAGACGGGAACCGACCCCTATCGCAACTTTGTATACACCTCTTTCCAGGAATTGGCCACCAATATTTCTCACCGCCGTACGGCGACGTTGGCCAAACAATGTGGAAACCAGCTATTGTCAAAAATGTGTGGGGTCATTGCCGCCGACGAAATGCGCCACGCCAAAGCTTACAAATCATTCATTAGCCGCATTTTTGAGGTCGACCCTTCCGAAATGATGCTTGCGTTTGAAGACATGATGCGTAAAAAAATCGTCATGCCTGCCCACTTCTTGCGCGAAACAGGCGTAAAGCTCAGCGAAACATTTAGCCATTATTCGGACGCGGCTCAGCGATTGGGCGTTTATACAACTCAAGATTACATCGAAATTCTGGACACTCTTCTTATCGACTGGAAGATTGACAAAGTATCTGACCTCAATAGTGCAGGTGAACGTGCTCGCGATTATTTAATGGCTCTTCCTGCACGCCTCAGACGCGTAGCCGACCGTACCAAAGTTCCTAACTTAGAGTATAACTTTACTTGGATTTCGGCCTAAGTAGTAGAGCAAAAATTTTAGGGTATTTGTTTTAATATAATTCGTTGATGATGAACGGATAAAAATTAACAAATAGTGGTTAACTGGTGCTTTAGCACTTAAGTAAATGGGTAAAATTACAAATAAGGCAAAAAGCAAAATTAGCTGAATATCAATCTATTATAAACAAATAAGTCTTAGGTAATTTTGCCCATTTACTTAGTAAGCATTAGAAGAACTATATTAGGGGATAGCATAGAAATGCCTGAAATTTTACTATAAGCCTGTTAAAGACGTGCCTAAGTTGGTATATAAACCATTTTTTTACTTAGGTGTTAGAGATATCTCTCTTTGCACGATACCCTACCCTTCCCGCCGTTTCTTGTAGACCTTAGCAAACATAAACAACAGTGTTCCAAAGGCCAATACTCCCCCAAAAGCGTACAGGAAATTGAGCGTATCGCGTAAAACTGCCAACAACGCTATACTTACCAAAAAAAGGGTAGGAAGCTCGTTTAGAAGTCTAAACTGGAAAGAATCAAAAGGATTTTTTCCTTGTTCCAATTGCACAATAATACGCTTGCACCAAAGGTGATAAATCGTCAACAAAATCAGAATAGCCAACTTAACATGAAACCACCCCATTTGCCAATAGCCTGGGTTGAGTAAGGTCATTGTGAATCCGCAAGTCCATGTAAGCATCATGGCAGGGTTACAAATGATTTTGTATGCTCGCCACTCCATGAGGTTAAACTGTACTTTAAACGCCTCACGAAGCTCTGGCGTAGGTTTTTGTTCGGCTTCTACGTGGTACACAAACATCCGAACCAAATAGAATAAGCCCGCAAACCACGCAACTGCCCCCACAATGTGGAAAGCCTTAAAATAAAAAAGTGCCATGAGTAATGGTAATGCTATTAGCCGATAATGAGTTTTTGGCCTTTACGAACCGTATTTCCTTTTAAGCGGTTGATTTTCTTCAATCGACTAACGTTGATTCCATAGCGCTCGGCAATGGTCGAAAGCGTATCGCCTGGCTGCACACGGTGGTAACGCATCTTTATTTTCCCCTTCGATGATGCCGTCACTTGTCCCCCCGCGTGTTTGGTCGTCTCTTTGTACAATACCAATCGCTTTCCGCGCACGATGTTATTGCCACGAAGATGATTCCAACGTTTCAAATCGTAGGTATCTACCCCATAACGGCTCGCTATTTTCCCCAACGTTTCACCTCGGCGTACTGTATGATACACCTTGCGTGTTTGGCGGGTAATGATGGTTTCTGGATCTTCGTTTTCATCGCCAGCAGCTACCAACCCCCCAACTTTCTTAATGGCCAAAACACTGTCTGAAACATCACTTTCGTTGCCCGCTAGAAGCATATGGCTTTGAAAGGGCGATTTTGTCGCCGAATCCCAAATTGCGACGCGATTTTCTCGGAAGAAGTCAAAATTATGACTTGGAACTTTCAACATATACTCTTTGGTCGTAGCTGGTAATTCCGTATTGATAACTTGTGGATTAAGTTTATAAAACTCATCCAGAGAGATATTACTTAGTTTAGCAAACGTGTGCAAATTGAAGTATCCCGACACCTGAATGGTATCAAAGAGCATTGGATAATCAGGGGTTTCGGGGAAAATACCGTGATCAGCGTGGTAGTGCATCAAGTACGTCATAGCCACAAACTGCGGCACATAATGGCGGGTTTGCTTGGGCAAAAAATTATAAATACCCCAAAAAGTGCTTGACCCCGAGCGACGCATGGCTCGTTTAACGTTACCAGGACCTACGTTGTAGGCGGCCAGGGCCATTTCCCAATCACCAAATGCTCGATGCAATCGCTTTAAGTACTTACAAGCCGCTTCGGTAGATTTTGCGGGGTCAAAACGCTCGTCGATGTAATCGTCCTGCTTCATTCCATACTCTCGGCCTGTGGCAGGCATAAACTGCCACAAACCGCCCGCCCCTGCGTACGAGATAATGCGAGGGTTTAGCCCCGACTCAATCAGCGACAGAAATTTTAGCTCGCGTGGCATTTCGTATTTTTCAAGCATTTGCTCGTACAACGGAAAGTACAAGTGCATTTGCTCCAGCATACGCTTCACGAAGCTAGGTTTACGATAAATAAAATATTCCACAAACTGGTGAGTTACCTTGTGGTAACGGAGTGGAATGACATTTTCCAATTTTGCGAGGCGTTCACGCACAAGTGCTTCTGGCACGGTCGAGTCGGCCATTATTTCTACTTGTATTTGCTCTTCCACTACGTTGGTGTCCTTCGCTACTTCTTGTGCACGGGTGCTTTCGCTTATCCCAAGCCAACACAACCCCACCATTATACCCATGCTTACAATTCGCTTCAATTCCATCATCGTTCGGTCGTTTTTTCGTTAGGTTTACATCATTGTTTGTTGTTTTTCAATGGCTTCTTATATCAGTCTTACACTAAAGAACCTACGAATTCTTTCGCTATCATGTATTTCGAAAAAGCCAATAAATCAGCTTCTCCAAAAGGTTTTCCTAACACTTGAAGTCCCATTGGTAGCCCTTGAGCATCGGTACCAGCTGGCACCGAAATCGCGGGATACCCAATGACGTTGGCTTGTACCGTAAAAATATCAGCCAAGTACATCTGCAATGGATCTTCTGTCTTATCTCCAATCGGGAAAGCCGTCGTTGGGGTGGTGGGCATCACTAAAAAATCGTATTTTTTAAAAAGCTCATCCGTCTGATTTTTCACCAAACGACGCACTTTTTGAGCTTTGGTATAATACGCATCATAATAACTCGCACTTAGCACAAACGTACCAAGCATAATCCGTTTTTTTACTTCTTTTCCAAAACCCTCACTGCGCGATTTTTTGTAGAGTTCCATCAAATCCACAGGGTTTCCTGTACGGTGGCCGTAACGCACTCCGTCAAACCGAGACAGGTTAGAGCTCGCCTCTGCCGTAGTCAGGATATAGTAGGTAGGTAAGATATACGGAAGTAAATCAAAATCTATCGGCTCTACGTCGTGGCCTTGTTCGCGCAACCAATCGAGTTGAGCTTGCACAGCTTGGCGAATTTCTGGTTGTAATGCTTCACTTTCGACGCCTTCCCGCAGGTAGGCAATTTTTCGCTTTTGGATTGATGCTAATGCTACCGCATTAGTGTAAGAAGGGACGGGTAATTGCGAAACTGTACTGTCAAAATCATCGGCTCCTGCCATGATTTCTAACAAAAGTGCGGCATCATCTACGCTTTTGGTGATAGGCCCTACGCAATCAAAGGACGAGCCGTAAGCAATCAACCCCCAACGAGATACACGTCCATACGTAGGTTTTAGCCCAACCAACCCACAAAAAGCCGCAGGCTGCCTTACTGAACCTCCCGTATCTGAACCTAACGACGCTAGACACATATCAGCTTGTACTGCTACTGCCGATCCTCCTGACGACCCTCCAGGGACACGAGTAGTGTCGGCTGCATTGCGTACTACCCCAAAAGCGCAGCTTTCGTTGGAAGAGCCCATCGCAAATTCATCGCAATTTTGACGGCCAATAATGATGGCATCTTCGGCCAAGACCCGTTGCACAGCAGTTGCCGTAAACTGCGACACAAAACCGTCTAGAATAGCGCTTCCTGCTTGTAATCCGTGGTTTTGGTAACAAAGAACGTCCTTGATTCCGAGTACCATCCCCGCTAGGCGCCCTGCGGTTCCAGCCGTAATTTTTTGGTCAATTTCCTCTGCTCGTTGTGTTGCTTCTTGGTCATACACTGTCACAAACGCGTTCAATACAGAGTTTTTTTTCTCAATGTTTTTCAAATAAAACGCCACTAGCTCACGGCACGATACAGTTCCTGAACGTAAATCGGCTTGAATTTCACTAAGAGAAGTATAATGATAGCTCACAATTAATAGATTTCAGCCAATCAAATTGGCATTAAATTAGGATTGGTACAAAACAAAAATCGGCAGTAGTCAGAAGGCTACTGCTGATTTTTGGGGTAAATCGTCATAAAAAGCCGTGTTTTATATTTTTTTCCAAAACACAGGCGAACAACAATTAACGACTTTCGTCAAGTCCTTTTTCGATGTTTTCTTTCACTTCTTTCGAAGCTTCTTTGAATTCACGAATGCCTTTTCCTAACCCTTTCATTAGCTCAGGAATTTTCTTAGCTCCGAAAAGCAACAAGACGATAATGGCGATAAAAATGAGTTCTTGCCCACCCAAGCCCATGATTAAAAAAATTGAAAGCGTATTCATTTTGAAAATTCGGTTAGTGATTTTACTAAACTGCTGCTTTTTTGCACTCAGTGCTCGGAGCAACGTATTCATTACAGTAATAAAGCGAAATAGGGCTGTTTATTTACCGTTGTATTTCGATTTTTAACCCTATTTTAAGGATTTATCCAGCAAAATTAACAACTATTTCGCAGATTATCAGTCAATCGTGATAGTATTTCGTTTTGATTCCCACTCACGAAAAGCATCAAGGTCGTCGCCAATCGCATTAAACAACCATACAATCAAGGCAATGTCATCCGTAAGACCAATAATTGGCAATAGGTCAGGAATGACATCAATAGGCGATAAAAAATAGAGCAAAACAGCAATAATACGCGTGAGGGTTTTCCACGGCACAGTTCTGTACTCCCCTTTTACATACGCCTTGAGCAACCGCACTAACAGCATCACTTTCTCTCGAAGAGAATCGTATGTAGCGCCTTTTAAGCCATTGGTTTTGTTTAACACTTTGCCCATGAGCTCCAAAAGGCTGCCTGCATTGCGAGCATAACGCCCTGCTTTTCCAGTGGCGCTTTTAAAGAAAACAGACTTCAATACCCGAACTAAGATATTGTCAGAAGTGGATAAGGACGGCATTTCGGTACTATTAAATTGGATGTTAATTGGTTTACACCCACATAAACGTAAAAGTCACTGAAAAGATTTGCTAAACTAGCCTCTTATTTCCACCCTTCGTGTAAGCAAAGCTGATTGATATGTTCATAGTGGTGCTCACTGTGCCATGCGTATAGCGCAGCGACTTCCCGTAATGCAAAAACTCGCTTGGTTTCTGGGTGAAAATAAGTACGTTCCCAATCAGGCTCAGTCAGTGAATTGAGCAGCATTACCCAACGCAAATGCACATATTTCAACAACTGCAACGACCACTCTACGAGCGCCCCCTTGCCATCGGCCAGTTCGGCCCATAAGGCTTCTTCGTAAGGCTTAATGGCGGGGTTATTTTCGGTCAATGCCAGTTTAAAGCGAATGTAGGCGTTTATATGACTATCCACTACGTGATGTACGGTTTGGCGCACCGTCCAGCCTTCGGGACGATAAGGTGTTTCCAGCTGAGCCTCGCTGAGTACATTCACTACATTAAATAGCTTTGAAGGCAGTGCACTTATTTCTTGAATGTGCGCCTGCGTTTCGGCTGGCGTGTAAGTTTTTCCAAACTCAAAACGGCCAATGGGGTATTTAAGTTTTTCCATTATCTTCCAAAATCATCTTGTACACGTACAATATCGTCTTCGTCTGAAGGATGTTCAGGATTGGTATGTTGCCAAATTTCGGCCACTACCCCCCATTCTGCTAGCCCCATCAAGCGATGGCGTTCTCCTTGGCGCAAAGTGATTAATTCACCTGACTGGTACGATTGTACCTCTGTTTCTTCGTCGGTATTGCTCTTTACTACTCCCACTGTTCCCGACACTACACGCCAGATTTCGGCCCGACGGTGGTGGTACTGCCACGACAATCGTTTATCGGGGGCTACGAGCAGTATTTTAGGGCTTAGTTTCTGCGTAATTTGAATAGTGGATAATTCGATGGTAGGAAAATAAGTCGCGGCAAATTGAGGAGTTTGATTTTCATTGATGACAAAAAAACCTCCCCACGGGCGAGTTTGGTCTTCTTTTATGACCTCAAACCCTTGTTCTGCGAGTTGAGCGGCAATTTTTTCAAATACTTCTAACTTAGTGAGGATTTGTGTTTCCATGAAATTTTGCTTGGATAAATCGTAAAATTAGAAAAAATCTTGTAAAGTAATCTCCGTATTTTTGCCCGAATGTCTTTAAGTCACATGTCTTTTCAAGTTCTAAACGTAGCTCTTTCTCCTGGAAAGAAAATTTATTTTGCCTCTGATTTTCACCTTGGTGCGCCATCTCATAGCGATAGTCTCGTTCGTGAACGACGAATCACTGAGTGGTTAGAAAGTGTCCGCCACGATGCCCAACTTATTTGCTTAGTCGGTGATTTATTCGATTTTTGGTTCGAACACAAACGGGTTGTCCCACGTGGTTTTGTTCGTTTTTTGGGAAAATTGGGGGAACTTACCGACGCGGGTATCCAGATTATTGCTTTCCCAGGAAATCACGATATGTGGATGACTGATTACTTTGAAAGAGAACTGAACATCAAAACGTATCGGCGCCCTGTTGATTTAATGGTAATTTCAAGTATCCATCCTACTCCAACATCGTTTCATATTGCCCATGGCGATGGTCTGGGGCCTGACGACCATTTGTATAAACTTCTGAAAATCGTTTTTGAAAATAAATTAGCAGTTTGGGCATTTGGCACACTCTTGCACCCTAATCTTGCGCTGTGGTTGGGCCATTCGTGGGCATTACATAGTTGGCAAAAGCACGAAAAAGCAGGTCAACCGTCGTATTTAGGCGAGGATAAAGAATGGCTCGTACTCTATGCAAAAAGCCAAGAAGAACTTCTGCATCGCAATTTTTACGTTTTTGGACACCGGCATATTAAGCTCGACCTTCCCATTGGCGAGAGAAGTCGAACTCTTATTTTAGGCGATTGGATTGTATATAATTCGTACGCCGTTTTTGACGGGCAAGAAATTCAACTTTTAGATTATACGCCTAAGACTTAGTTGTCTTTCTTCAAAATATCTTGACGAGAGATATTTTCGCGAGGTGCTTGTTTTAAAATATCTCGGTATTCTTTTTTCTTCAAATCCCCATTTTTAATAGACTTAATAAGACTCGCCCAAGCAAACGGGTTTAATAAAGGCGTATTCATAAAACTACGATTAGCTGCGTTTTCGCGACCAAAAATTTGTTGATCCATGAAGTTTCGATAGTTAGCAGCGGCACTAAGAGGAGTAGCGGCAGCCATTTGCATCAATAGTTCTTGGCGTGTATTTCTTTCTAAGTTCTCTCGCTCAAACTCATCGGGCAGTTTCATTGCCACAAAAGCCTTTTTAAAATCTTCTTCTGTTGCATAAGGATAAACTTTTACCTCTGCCAGGGTTTTTATGTCTTCTTTCATCAAAATGATGGCAGAGTACGATTCTTCCATGTGACGCTTTGGCACCACATGGTATTGTTTTTGATACCCTAAATAACTGAACACCACGCTATCACCTGGAAAAACAGGCATGGCAAAATAACCTGCTTCATCGGCAAGAGTTCCACGTCCTGCTCTAGGGATAAAAATATACGCTTTAGCAAGCGTTTGTGTGCCCTTCACTCCGACCACCCGCCCCGTAAACATAATGCTTTTTACCTGTCCTTGCGCGCGCACCTCTACCGTATTAACCAAAGAAAGCAAGAAAATCACCCCAATCAAGAGGTAGTTGTATGTATGTTTTTGTAGCATAGTTACTGGTCAAAAATAAAAAACGTAGGTGCGCACTCTCAATCCTAACGTTTGAGTCTATGAAAAAATTTTAACAAATGTCACAATAAATGGTGCCGAAAGCAGTAATCCATCGAATCGGTCTAAAAAGCCACCGTGCCCTGGAATTGTACTTCCTGAATCTTTGATAGCGATGCTTCTTTTAAAAAGAGATTCTACCAAGTCGCCTAGCGTTCCAGAAACAACAATGAGCACCCCAATACAATACCACTCCCATGCTTCGTACGACTTAGAGTACATTCCTAACACAAAGGCAACAATAGCCGCGCATAATGCTCCGCCCGCAGCCCCTTCCCACGATTTTTTAGGCGAAACACGCTCAAATAATTTTCTTTTTCCATAATATGTGCCCGCAAAATAAGCGCCCACGTCAGTAGCCCAAAGCAAAAACAAGCTACCCAAGATGATTTCATAGTTATAAATTCCGCCTCGCATGGCTAAAACACTCAACAACGAGAAAGGAACAGCTACATAAAGAATCCCCAAAAAGGTAAAGGCGATGTTTTGGAAAGGTTTTAAATCTTTTTTCTTGTACAGTTTGATAAAGAAAATCATAGTAACCATCGGACTAATTAGAAAATAATTCTGAAAGCTAATAAGTTCTTTTTCAATTAAGAACGTAATCACATTGATAAATACTCCACAAAACGTTCCGTAGTAGGTCAAGGGTTGATTGCCATCTAACCCCAGTAGTTTATAAAACTCCAATTGGGTAAGAATACTTATGGCACAAAAAAGCAATAAAAAAGTCCATTCGCTGTACAAAATAGCCGACAAAATGATAGCGATTCCTGCGATAGCGGCAATAATACGTTGTTGAAGATTAGATAGGTTAGTCAAAGGAGATTTCATTCTCTACGATTGTTTTGGCAATGATAGCATCTTTCAGGGGGACATACAACTCGTACTTGCCAAAATGATAACTGCTATCTTGTTTGCTAATTATAACTGCCGAAAAAGATTGTTGTTCCAAATATTCTCGCACAATTTCAGCGCGGTGTTGGAAACTGGTTTCAAAAATTTTCCCCCAATTATCAACTACCATTTCGTGAGTTTGTAGTGTATGATGTTCGTCAATAGCTCCCCCAAAAACAGAACTATCTATTGAACAGCTTTACGGTGTGAAATAATTTTTAGATTTAAAAGCAATACTGCCGTCAATACTAATGACATCAAGGCTCCGGTCCACGTAATTGATGATTCGGGGTTTTCAACATCCACAGCAATAAGTTGCTGATTGGACAAATAAACCATCAATAAAGTAGTGGCATTGTTGACAAAATGTGCGAAGATAGGAGTCCATAAATTACGACTCCATGCGTACATATACCCAAACATTGCCCCAAGTATAACTCTGGGGAAAAACCCTAAAAACTGCAAATGGATAGCACTAAACAAGATAGCCGTTAGCCAAATAGAAATGTGCATATCACCAATCTTATGGAAAATTTTTCGTTGAATAATTCCTCTGAAAAGCACCTCTTCTCCTATCGCAGGGATAATTGCCATAACAGTTATTGCCACCATTAATTTAGACAATGAGTTAAAACTTGTCAAGAATTGCGTCATTACCGCAAGTTCCTGTTCTTTACGCTTCATCCAATTTTCGATTCGGAAGAGGCCTTGAGGTAAATACAAATGGCTATTCCACTCAATAATCAGGCTATTCATAGGCATAAAGGCCAACACAGCCAAACAGGCAACTCCCAGAAGTACAAACGACGGTAAAGGGCGCCTTATAAACTCCTCTACTCGGTGTTGTTCTGACCAACGCCAATAAATAACCCCAGGAATAAGAAACGTAAATGAATGGGAAATTGCGTGGAGCAACATTAAATACCACCAAGAATGTGGGACGTTTTCAGGATGTTGAAGCATTTGGGCGATGTCTTCCATATCAAGGCCTCCATGCGTCATACTCAGGGCCATCATTGCAGCCATAGCAAGGAGATTTCCTAAGGAAGTCCCTAATAATACTAGCCCCAAAAGCAACATGACGTTGCGCCAAGGAGGTCTTTGGGGTATGCTATGAATAATATCTGATTGTACTTCTTCCACGGATTAAATAATAAACTTACACAAATATAACATTACCTGCTAAATTATGGTACTTTCTCCTTCACTTGGGTAAAGTTTGTACAACGTTTGCTGGTTTCACTAAAACGAAACGAGCCTTTGGTGATACCAAAAGCCCGTTTATTCGAATGTATTATACACTTACAGTGTTCGTTTCACTTCTTTCATTTCGAAGCTTTCGACAATGTCTCCCACTTGAATATCATTGAGTCCCTTGATACTAAGACCAAATTCAAACCCTGATTTAACTTCGTTAACATCATCTTTGAAACGCTTAAGTTGAGCAATTTCGCCTTCGTGAACCACAATGAAATCACGGATAACACGCACCTTGTTGTTCCGTTTGATGTGACCATCAGTAACGTAACATCCTGCAACAGTACCAATTTTGCTAATCTTAAACACTTCGCGGATCTCGGCATTACCCACAATGACTTCTTCCATTGTTGGTTCCAACATACCCAACATCGCATCTTTCACTTCGTTGATAGCGTCGTAAATGACTGAATAGAGTCGAATTTCGATTTGTTCTTGTTCAGCAAGACGTTTGGCATTGGTTGACGGACGCACTTGGAAGCCTACGATGATAGCATCAGAAGCAATCGCTAAGTTTACATCCGACTCCGCGATTTGACCCACCGCTTTGTTGATAATGTTTACTTGTACTTCTTCCGTTGAAAGCTTCAATAAGGAATCAGACAAGGCTTCTACCGAACCGTCCACGTCACCTTTGATGATGATATTCAACTCTTTGAACGTTCCGATGGCCTTACGACGACCAATTTCTTCCAATGTAATGTGCTTACGAGTACGAATTGTTTGCTCACGCATGATTTGCTCACGCTTATTAGCAATTTCGCGTGCTTCGCGTTCAGATTCCATGGCATTAAACTTATCACCTGCTTGAGGCGCACCATTCAAACCAAGTAACTGAACAGGAGTCGATGGGCCTGCCGTTTTCAAACGAGTACCTGTCGCATCAAACATAGCTTTGACACGTCCGTAGTGTGAGCCTGCCAAAATGGTATCACCCACTTTGAGCGTTCCTGTTTGAACCAATACCGTTGCCAAGTACCCACGCCCTTTATCGAGTGATGCTTCAATAACTGTACCAGAAGCACGGCGGTTTGGATTGGCTTTGAGTTCTAGCAAATCCGCCTCTAACAATACTTTTTCTAGCAAATCAGGAATACCAATCCCTGATTTTGACGAAATTTCTTGCGTTTGGTATTTTCCACCCCACTCTTCTACCAGAATATTCATGTTTGCCAACGCTTCGCGGATTCTTTCCGTGTTGGCTCCAGGCTTATCAATCTTACTAAATGCAAAAACGATCGGGCTACCCGCATTTTGTGCGTGGTTGATCGCTTCGCGCGTTTGAGGCATGATAGAATCATCAGCCGCAATGACGATAATAACAACATCGGTTACTTTCGCACCGCGAGCACGCATCGCCGTAAAAGCTTCGTGACCAGGTGTATCGAGGAAGGTAATTCGGCGACCGCCATCGGTTTTCACACTGTAGGCACCAATGTGCTGCGTGATACCCCCTGCTTCACCTGCTGCAACGCGAGTACGACGGATGTAGTCAAGCAACGACGTTTTACCGTGGTCAACGTGGCCCATGATAGTAACGATTGGTGCACGTTCTTCCAAATCATCTTCGGCATCCTCTTCTTCGACCACATCGCCTTGAATTTCTTCTTCGGCCGAGATGAATGATACATCGTACCCAAATTCATCGGCAATCAGGGTGATACTTTCAGCGTCCAAACGTTGATTAATCGAAACGAACATACCCATGCTCAAACACACTGAAATTACCTCTTGAACCGAAGCATCCATCAAAGACGCTAACTCATTGGCTGAGATAAATTCGGTTACTTTGAGTACTTTTGCGTCTTCTTGTTCTTGCATTAAGCGATCTTCCTCGGCTTCTGCACGAACCCGGCGGCGTTCACGGCGTTTGTCAGCACCAAAATTTTTACCACGGCTAGTTCCACTTAGGCGAGCGTTGGTTGCTTTGATTGAATCTGCAACTTCCTTGTCAGAAATTTCCTCTTTGCGCTCGCGACGGTTATTATTATTGTTATTATTATTATTACCGCCTTTCTTGTTGTTACCTCCTCCTTGATTAGAGTTGGGACCTTTCTTATTGGTGTTATTATTATTGTTGCCGCTGTTGTTGGCGTTATTCCCACTGTTGTTGCCTCCCGAAGCAGGTTGTTGTGGTCGGTTATTGCTGTTATTACCGTTGTTATTATTATTATTTGGAGCACCTCCTTCTTTGGCAGGTCTGTTTTCTCCAGGTTTTCCACCCGCATTACCCCCACCGCCACGGTTAGCAGGTTGGTTTTCTACGACTTTTTCCCCTTTGCGTACACGCTTACGTTTACGCTTTTTGTCCTTGTCTTTATCACGATTTCCTCCTGAGTCACCGCCACGGCGCTCGGTTGGAAGTTCAATTTTTCCAAGGATAGTTAGCCCTTTTAGTGGGTCTGCTTTCGCTTCAATAAGTACAGGCTCTGCCTCCGTTGCCGCAGGTTCTTCCTTCGCTGGTGGTAGCGTTACAGGCGGCTGAGGTTTCTCAACTTTAGGGACAGATTTCTCAACTTCTTGCTTAGGTTGAGGCTGGCGTACTTCGACCTTCACGGGTGGTTCTTCTACTTTTGGTGGAGCAGGTGTGGCCTTCACTTCCTGCACTGGTTCTTCTTTTTTCTCCTCTACTTTTGGAGCTTCCACTGGAGATTTTACAGCCTCTGGTGCTGGTGCAGGAGCGGGTTTAGGCTCAAGCGCTGGTACAGTCACTGGCTTCACTTCCTCTACGACAGGAGCAGGCTTTTCCTCCACTACAGGCGGTTTCACAACCACTGGTTCTTCTACTTTAGGAGCAGCTGGAGGCTCTGGTTTTTTCTCTTCAACGGGCGGAATTGCTACTGTTTTTGGCTCTTCTACTGGCATAGGAGTAGAAATAGGAGCAGGAATTGCCGTTGCTTTGGGAGCATCCAAATCAATTTTACCTACCACTTTCAGTCCAATTGACGACGTCTCAGCACGAATAACCTCAGGTTCTTTTGAAGTCGTTGATTCAGAAAGTGATTCTGAGGTAGGTTTGTTGGTACCAGATGCTTGTGAGGTGCGGAAATACAGCACTGGGCTGTCGTCTGTTTTCGCAGGAGGCGTGGTAGTAACTATTTCTTCTTTTTTGGGTGTACTTGTCCCCAACAACGCATCTGCCCTAAATTCTTTCGCCAAGAATTCAAGTTGTTCTGCGTTTAGTTTCGTATTAGGATTGTTGTCCACCTTATACCCTTTCGCAGCCAAAATACTCGCAACCGCAGAGTGATTGCGGTTGAGAATTCGGGCCGCTTGGCTAAGGCGCATACTTTTTTCTTCCGACATATTGGAAATTTCGTACCAAAGTACGGGTTATTGGTTATTCGTAATTTTGGAAAAACCCTGAAAATTAGTCCAAAGATACAGATTTATTTGTCAAGTCTTATTATCTGTAATACTAACAAGCCCTAAAAACCCGTCAGTGTTGGACTTTTATTGCGAAGAGCGTTTATTATTCAAACTCTCGGCGCAAAATTTCCAAGATTTCCTCAATGGTTTCTTCTTCTAGGTCGGTGCGACGAATCAACTCTTCTTTACTGATACTAATGACTTGTTTCGCAGTATCCAAACCTATCTTACGGAACTCTTCAAGCATCCACTCGTCGATTTCGTCCGTAAATTCGCTCAAATCAACGTCTTCTTCGTCCTCCTGACCTTCTACATCGCGGAATACGTCAATTTCCATTCCTACCAAGCGGCCTGCCAATTTAATGTTTTGGCCTCCTTTACCAATTGCCAACGACACTTGGTCTGGTTTTAAATACACTGACACTCGCTTAGCGTCACGGTCGATAACCATCGAAGTGATTTTAGCAGGGCTTAAGGCACGCTGAATCAACAATTCTAGGTTTTCGGTATAGTTGATAACGTCGATGTTTTCGTTGTTCAATTCACGTACAATGGTATGAATACGTGAACCTTTCATACCCACGCAAGCTCCTACGGGGTCGATGCGGTCGTCGTACGATTCTACTGCTACTTTGGCCCTTTCGCCTGGTTCGCGGACAATCTTACGGATATGGATGAGGCCATCGTAGATTTCAGGAATTTCGTTTTCAAACAAACGCTCCAAAAACACAGGCGACGTACGCGACAACGTGATTCGTGGGGTGCCATTATTTAGCTCAACCTTGTGAATGACTGCTTTTACGGGTTCGCCTTTACGGTATTTATCCTTAAAAATCTGTTCTTGTTTTGGAAGGATAAGCTCGTTCCCTTCCGAATCCAAACAAATAAGTTCGTTTTTCAAAATTTGATACACTTCTACGTTGAGCAAATCGCCCACCATATCTTTATATTTGTAATACAATAACTCTTTTTCCAAATCTTTGATTTTCTGAATCAACGTTTGACGAGCTGTTTGTACCATACGGCGGCCAAAATCCTCCAGTCTTACTTCTTCGGCTACTTCTTCACCTACTTCAAAGTCGTCCTGAATTTTACGTGCTTCTGCCAAGGGAATTTTATCGGGTTCCCAAATATCTTCCGAGTTATCGTCCACGATTTCACGCGTACGCCACATTTCAAGGTCCCCACTATCGGGGTTGATGATTACGTCGAAATTGGTGTCTGTTCCATATTTCTTACGAATCATTGTGCGAAATACATCCTCCAATACTTTGATAATCGTAGGACGA
This sequence comes from Runella sp., assembly GCA_023254175.1. Classification (GTDB taxonomy): domain Bacteria; phylum Bacteroidota; class Bacteroidia; order Cytophagales; family Spirosomataceae; genus Runella. The sequence goes on from JALQYJ010000192.1 coordinate 58,464, forward strand.
TCTATATTCTTGGAACGCGCAAACTCCGCAAATGATTCTATCAATACTGCACTATCCATTTTCTTTCGAAAGAGTTAGGTGGCAAGCCACAGTTTATGATTATTCTTTTGATATTATTCGTCTTAAAACTTGATTTGTACTTCAGCCCTAGCAATGTCACCGTAAGCAAACGTAAGTTCAGCGGGGACTTGGTCTTTCTTCTTTTTCTTCAATTCTTCTTTGATGACAAACCCTTCGTCCAAAACAGCGATTAATTCTCCCCTTTTTTCTATTCCGTCTTTCAGAATCACTTTCAGCGTACGGCCAATGTTCTTCTGGAACTGACGAGGAAAAGCTAAGGGATAATCTACGCCTGGCGAGGAAATCTCAAGGGTGTAAGCATTAGGTATAAGTTCCTCCGCTTCAATCATATCATCCAGCTTGCGACTTATTTCGGCACATTCATCAATACTTATGCCTGCGTCGCTATCTAGCAAAATAGTTACTTTCTGTCGTACTTTCGAAGGTGATACTTGTACCTCAACAATGAAGTATTTATCCTCTTCCAAAAGCGCTGACAACAAAGCGATTATTCGTTCTTTTAGGTTCATTTTTTGCCAACAAAAAAGGGGAATTTCTTTCCCCTCTGTAATCAATCATCGTACAATTAATCACAAAGATAATTGATTTTTACTAATTTAGCAAGTGCCTTCTCCAACTTATGCTATGTCACAACACTTTACGATTGCAGAACACGGGTGCATCCGAAAACTATCAGCCACCTTTCGTCAGGAGCGGACTGATACACTTTCGACCCTTTTTGTATCTGATTCTACTTTTGAACTTTTAAAACAGTTTTCGTTTCGAGCCAATGCCGACCAACTGTTAACCTTCAGTATCCAAAAAGGAGTGGAAGCTATCCGACTAAAAAACTACGTGGGGCTACTCCAGTTGCCCAATGGAACGCACATTGAGATTCTACCTAAAATCACCTCACAGGCACAGCTCTCGGAGATGCGTTTGGCCTTGTTACGTATGTTGCGGGTAGTACCTGATTTACCCTTTCATCGGATTTCGCAAGCACGATTACAGCAGGTTTATTTGCCTCTTTGGGAGATTTTTATCTCGGCTTTTATCCTTGAAGTTGAACAATTGACCCGACAGGGGATTCAAAAATCGTACGAAAAAATCGAGGAACAAAGTCGTTTTTTGAAAGGAAAGTGGCAGTATCATCGCCAAAACTACGCTCATCCTGAATTACTACCCATCGAACACGACCAATTTATTGCTGATATTTTACCCAATCGGTTACTCAAAACTTGCATAGAATTTTTGGCCAAACGAAGCCACTATTTACCTAATCAGGCCAAATTACGAAAATTACGCTTCATTTGGGACGAAATTAGTGCTTCTTCTTCTTTAGCTGAAGACTTCCAAAAGGTTCAGAACTTAGCTCGAAGTTTTGACCGCTATACACTAGCACTCAAATGGGCAAAAATTCTGCTAATGAGTCAATCGTGGAGCACTTATGGAAAAGACACGAATGAGTCGCTTCTGTTTCCTACCGAGCAATTGTTTGAACGGTATGTTGCACAAGGCTTCAAGCGTTATTGTCAAGGGTATGAAGTAGTTTATCAAGAAACAGCTTACTACTTAGTGCATCGTCACGACGGCAAACCTCAATTTAAACTACGCCCTGATTTAGTTTTGCGTTTGCAGGAACAAGTCATCGTTATTGATATCAAATGGAAACGCATTGCTCCCGACGCACCCAATTGCGGTATCGACCAAGCGGATTTGTACCAACTCTATGCCTACGGTCAAAAATACCAAGCTACTGAATTATATTTGGTCTATCCTGCTCATGAGGGCTTTAAAACTCCCCTACCTGCTTTTCGGTTTGACGATGTTCTTTTACTTAACATTGTACCTTTTGATATTACTGTACCCCTATCGACAGCAATGGAAGCAGTTCGAAAGGTTATTGCCCATCCAAGAAAAACCCCGACAAGCTAGCTCACCGGGGTATCAATGTTGTGGTTATTAGTTCAAGCGTTACGCGTTCAGGGCACGATTACCTGTGGCGGCCAAACACGCTTCTTTAAAGGCTTCGGTATAAGTTGGGTGGGCGTGCGACATGCGGCTAATGTCTTCAGCAGATGCACGATATTCCATCGCTACTACTGCCTCCGCAATCATGTCGGCAGCGCGTGGGCCAATAATATGCGCACCCAAAATTTCGTCCGTTTCTTTGTGAGCCAATACCTTAACTGTCCCGTCGATGTCCATACTTGCCCGGGCACGGCCCAACGCTTTAAATGGAAACGACCCCGACTTATAAGGAATCCCTTTAGCTTTCAGTTCTTCTTCCGTGCTTCCGACACTTGCTACCTCCGGCCAAGTATATACTACCCCTGGAATCAACGAATAATTCATGTGTGGTTTTTGACCTACGATGGTTTCGGCTACAAACACGCCTTCTTCTTCAGCTTTGTGGGCAAGCATTGCGCCGCGAATCACATCGCCGATAGCATAAATATTAGGCACTTTGGTTTGAAGCGTATGGTCATCCACTTCGATTTTCCCACGGTTATCGGCTGTTAAACCCGCATTTTCAATGGCTAAGCCATCGGTATAAGGGCGGCGTCCTACGCTCATCAAACAGTAGTCTCCCGTAAATGTTACGATTTCGCCTTTTGGATTTTCGGCCGTAACCACTACTTCATCTCCTGTATTTTCGACTGACTTCACTTTGTGACTGAAATAGAAGTCGGTACCAAGTTTTTTCAGACTGCGTTGAAGCTCTTTACCCATTGTTCCGTCCATAGTAGGAATCATGGCCGAGGCATACTCTACGAAGCTCACTTTGGCACCAATACGTGCATACACTGAGCCCAATTCAGCCCCAATCACCCCAGCGCCAATCACGATAAGGTGCTTAGGTACTTCTTTCATTTGAAGGGCTTCGGTAGAAGTAATGATGCGCTTTTTATCGATAGTTACCCCTGGCAACGACGAAGGTTTTGAGCCTGTTGCGATAACGATGTTTTTTGACGTTATCATTTCAATTTCACCCGAATCTTTGGTCACTTTCACCGTGTTTTTATCCACGAAAGAGCCTTTTCCTTGGTAAACGTCAATTTTGTTTTTCTTCATCAAAAACTCCACCCCTTTGCACACTTGGCTTACTACCTCGCTTTTGCGAGCAATCATCTGTGCCAAATCTACTTGCAAGTTTTCGAGCTTGATACCATGTTCAGCAAAGCTGTGCGCCGCATTGTGGTAATGCTCCGACGAGTCAAGCAATGCTTTTGAAGGAATACAACCTACGTTAAGGCAAGTTCCTCCAAGCGTTTTATATTTTTCGATGATGGCCGTTTTCAAGCCTAATTGAGCACAACGAATGGCACAGATATAGCCTCCTGGCCCTGAGCCAATAACGATAACGTCGTATTGCATTGGTTAGTTATGAATTTATGTGCCGAAGCACGAGTTATTAGCTATTTTTAGTCTCACTTTTGTATAACCAGAACTCTCTATAAAACAGCAAAGACGCCTTGAAAAAGCGTCTTTGCATTATTTTCTTATACTTCCAACAACAAACGAGTTGGGTCTTCAAGGATTTGCTTCACACGTACCAAGAAACTTACCGAATCACGACCATCGATGGTTCGATGGTCGTAGCTAAGTGCCACGTACATAATAGGACGTACCACGATTTCGCCATTTACGACTACTGGACGTTCTACGATGTTGTGCATACCTAAAATCGCCGATTGTGGCGCATTGATAATTGGAGTAGAAAGCATCGAGCCAAAAATACCACCGTTGGTGATGGTAAAAGTTCCACCTTGCATTTGGTCAATGGTCAATTTGTTGTCACGAGCCAAACCTGCCAAGCGAATGATTTCCTTTTCGATTTCGGCAAAGGTCATTTTTTCAGCATTACGAACGACTGGCACCACTAAACCACGGTCAGTAGAAACGGCGATTGAGATATCTGAGTAGTCGTTATATACTACTTCCTCCCCATCAATAAACGAGTTAACCACAGGGAACTCCTGCAATGCAATCGCGCATGCTTTGGTGAAGAACGACATAAAGCCAAGCCCTACGCCGTGTTTTTCTTTGAATTTATCTTTGTATTTAGCACGTAAATCCATGACAGGCTTCATGTCAACCTCATTGAAGGTCGTCAACATAGCCGTTTCGTTTTTCACCGCTACTAAACGGCGTGCAATGGTTTTACGCAACGAAGTCATTTTTACGCGACGCTGTCCGCGTGGGTCAGCCGTTTTAGGAGCTGCTGGTGCCGCAGGAGCTGCCTTCGGTGCAGGGGCTGGAGTAGCTGCTGCTTGAACCTGAGCTTTCTCTGCATCTTCTTTGGTAATGCGCCCACCTACGCCTGAACCAAATACGTCAGATGCGCTAATGCCCTTTTCTGAAAGAATTTTAGCCGCTGCGGGCGATGGATGGCCTGAAGCATACCCACTTATCGATGTAGCTGATGCCGCCGCTGGGGTTTCAACAGGAGCATGAGCCACTGGCTGGCTGGCGACTCCACCTACCTCAATTCGGCAAATGATAGACCCAATCGCTAGGGTGGCGCCAGCTTCCGCAACGATACGAAGTGTTCCCGCCGCTTCGGCAGGAAGTTCAAACGTTGCTTTATCCGATTCTAGTTCACACAATACTTCGTCCAATTGGACTACATCTCCGTCTTTTTTGTTCCAGTTGGCAATCGTTACTTCCGTCACCGATTCTCCAACGGTTGGAACTTTCATTTCTACCACCTTTGCCGCTACGGGAGCCGTAGGCGCAGCAGCTACTACTGGAGTATTGGCGGCAGGTGTAGGAGCGGGATCCGCCGCTGACGCCTCGATGACGCAAATTAACCCGCCGATTGGGAGAACATCTCCTTCTTGGGCTTTGATACGCAATACGCCATCGGCTTCTGACACAACTTCAAACGATGCTTTATCGGAGTCTAAGCTGCATATTACTTCATCACGCTTGACGCTTTCCCCGTCTTTTTTCACCCAAGAACCAATGGTTACTTCGGTGATAGATTCCCCAACGGTTGGGACTTTTATTTCAATTTGTGACATTATTCTTGTTATCCTTTAAGTCGTTGATTTGGGTTCTTTTTATTTTCCTGCAAAAGCTTGTTCGATGAGTTCAGCTTGTTCTACCGCGTGAACTTTCATATAACCAGTTGCTGGAGATGCGCTTGCTTTGCGGGCGATGACATTTCCTAAGCCAATTTCTGGAAACTCACGAAGAATATATGACCAATAACCCATGTTTTCAGGCTCTTCTTGCACCCATACCACCTCCGCTTTCTTGTACTGTGCCAAATACGCCTCTACCTGTTTTTTAGGGAATGGATGCAATTGCTCTACTCTGATGATAGCTACGTCTTTGCGCCCATCTTTTTGCTGTTTGTCGTACAACTCCCAGTAAATTTTACCTGTGCACAACAACACCTTTCTCACCTTTTTGGGGTCTGCGTACGTATCGCCGATAATTTCTTGAAAACGACTTCCTTCTAAGAAATCGCTCATTGAAGAAACTGCCATTGGACTACGCAACATCGACTTAGGCGACATCAAAATACACGGCTTACGGAACGGAGTAGCCAACTGACGACGCATCATGTGGAACAAGTTAGCAGGTGTTGTGATATTGCACACATACATATTATACTCAGCCGAAAGAATCAAAAAACGCTCTGGACGAGCACTTGAGTGTTCGGGACCCTGGCCTTCGTAGCCGTGTGGCAGAAGCATCACTAAGCCGTTCATGGCATTCCATTTTGACTCAGTGGCTGCAATAAACTGGTCAATCATGATTTGGGCACCGTTGGAAAAATCTCCAAACTGTGCTTCCCAAATCACCAATGCGTGAGGGTTGGCCATCGCATACCCATATTCGTAGCCCATTACCCCGTACTCAGAGAGTAATGAGTTGTAAATTTCAAACTTACCCTGTCCTTCCCCAACAAACGCCAGGCTGTTGTGAGTAGCATTGGTTTCGCTTTCGTGCAATACCGCATGACGGTGAGAGAAAGTACCACGCTGCACATCTTGCCCTGTCATACGAACTGTTCTGCCTTCGGCCAAGAGTGAACCATAGGCCAACAACTCACCCGCTGACCAATTGAAAGGTTTTTCGCCCGCGAAAATCTGCTTACGTTCTTCCAATACCTTTTCGATTTGTTTCAAGACTTTAAAATCAGCAGGAAGGCTTGAAAGGGCATTGCCCACTTTCTCAATTACTTCTTTGGAGATACCTGTTTCGGGTGATTGCTCGAAGTCTTCAGGTACCGAACGGCGCAACTCGGCCCAATCACGTTCGAGTTTCGGACGTTCGTAAGGCAATTGCTTTTGTTTTACTTTTTGCAACAAATCTTGAAGTTCTCCTTCCAACTCAGCACGCATCTGGTCAGCAATCTGCGCATCTAACTCGCCACGGCTAGTCAGTTCTTTCAAGTACAAGTCCCGACCATTAAGTTGTTGTGCAATTTTGGCATACATCGTCGGCTGGGTGAAGCGAGGTTCGTCCGATTCGTTGTGGCCATATTTTCGGTAACAAACCATGTCCACAAACACATCGCGGTTAAATTCCTGACGGAATTCAATCGCTATTTTCATCACAAACGCTACGGCTTCAGGGTCATTTCCATTGACGTGGAAAATCGGGGCATCCACGATTTTGGCAATATCCGAGCAATAAATCGACGAGCGATCTTCTTCATGGTCGGTCGTAAAACCGATTTGGTTATTAATCACAAAGTGCAACGTTCCTCCTGTGTAATACGCAGGCAGGTTTGACATTTGTGTTACTTCGTATACAATTCCTTGTCCTGCTACGGCCGCATCACCGTGAATCAATATTGGTAATACAGGGTCGTATTTATCTTGTCCTGGGATGTGGTTGTAGTGTTCGTCTGCACGGGCGCGCACGTATCCAACTACTACAGGGTTTACGGCCTCCAAATGCGACGGGTTAGGCATCAATTTAAGGCTTACGCGTTTTCCTTCAGGAGTTTCGATTTGGCTTTCGTAACCCATGTGGTATTTTACGTCACCATCGCTGTATTCATCCAACACCACGTTTTCTTCAAACTCGTTGAATACCTGCTCGTAAGGCTTGTGCATAATGTTGGTAAGCACGTTGAGACGGCCACGGTGAGCCATTCCAATCACCACTTCTTCCACGCCCAATTCCGCCCCACGATTAATGACCACGTCCAAGGCTGGAATCGTTGCCTCGCCCCCTTCGAGAGAGAAGCGCTTTTTACCCAAAAACTTGGTATGCAAGAAGTTTTCGAACGTAACGGCATCGTTCAGTTTTTCGAGAATCCGTTTCTTTTGTTCAATTGTTGGCTTAAAGTTAAGAAACTCATTTTCAATCTTTTTGCGCAGCCAGCTTTTCGCTTTACGGTCGCGGATGTATTGGTATTCAAAACCAATTTTGTCTGTGTAGACTTTTTTAAGAGCAGTAATGATTTCGCGGAGAGTAGCGGCTTTCCCAAACACCTCAATCCCTGCCTCGAAAACGGTATCTAAATCCGCCTCAGTGAGGTTAAAGTCCGATAAATCGAGTTCAGGATGGCGATTTTTACGAGGCCCGAGCGGGTTGGTTTGGGAGGCCAAGTGCCCACGTTGGCGGTAGCCTCTGATAAGGTGCACCACCTCCATTTCTTTACGAGTATGGCTTGCTGAGACGGGCTTCTCGGTGGAGGCCGTTCCGTTCCCGTTTGCAGTAGGTTTTGAATCACCGTATTTGAGTGAAAATTCAAACCCTTCAAAAAAACGTTGCCAGCTTAAATCAACGGAGTCAGCTTGTTGTTGGAATTTTTGGTACAACTCTTCAATGTACGCAGCTTCTGAATTCGCTATATATGAGTATTTTTCCATTTAAAAACCACTTAGTTTCAGGGGCGCAAAGTTAGCTTTGAATTTGTAATTAATTGCAAAAATCGTATAGTTTTAGCAAAAATCTAATCTCTTTGAGGATTCGGTTGAAGGGTAAAAACAATTTCGTGGATTCCCTTTCCTACTCCAGCGATGTTGTTGGTTTGGGCGTTAAAATCCTCCACTCGACGAGAACTATACGCGTAACCAATCCTAATGTTTTTCGATACGTCGTACGCAAGCAGTGCTTGCCAATAGGTCGTACTGCCAAATCGAACCGACAAGCCTCCCGTAAAGCGGTCTTGTACCGTAGCGAGGGCGTTTAAATCAAGACGCATTTTTGATTTTTCAGGCTTGGTAAGAAGTAGAGATGGCTTAATAATAATTCCATCACTTACTTCTGATTTCATCCCTAGTTGCACAAAAATAGGGCGTTGGTAATTAATTAATCCGCTTGTGCTGTTGTATCCGTACTGTTGTTTGAGGATTTCGGGCATTGATACTCCTCCAAAAAACGTTTCATCTTCGTAATAAATTCCAACCCCTGCACTGGGCAGAGCTTTATTGATATTTCCGCCCGTATTGAGCACATCGCGGGCAGGCAAAACGTTGATTCCACCTAGTGCCCCAATCGACAATTTTTGGTAGTCCGAAATTTTATGGATATAGCTGATACTCCCAAAAACAGCCGTATTGGCCGAGACGCGGTCGTTTAGCCCTTGTAGTCCAAGTCCTATTTTTCCGTTTGCTACGGTTCCATCCATGGCAAACGACTGGGTAATAGGCAGCCCTTGCACTCCCGCCACAAATTGGCGCCGCAATACAGCATTAAAATGGAAGGTTTCACGAATACCCGTCGCAGCGGGGTTAATAGCCAGTGGATTTACTAGATACTGGGCATACTGCACTTCGCGCTGGGCTTGGGCGTGGTGAGTGGTTAGCAGGAAGCTGTTAGCAGTTAGCAGTAGTAAGGAGGCCGTTTGTTGTAGATATTGTTTTTTCATCATTACACAAGTTGATTCATTCATCAACGCAAAAGAAAGCAGGAATCTTGCCAAACACAACAAAAAAAGCAGAAGTCCTTGCGAGCTTCCGCTTATGGGTAAATTTAAAGCTATTTTTTTGAGTGTATATAGTATATCAACTTGATAAACAAAAAAGTTTTATAAATTACCGAGCAATATTTCTCTTACGTGTGCGAATATTGGGTTGTAAAAATGAGAGGTGGTAATTGAGGTGGTTTAAAAAACGGCACACATTTTTGCAAAAATGGAGAGTTAAAAAAATCAAAAGAGCGGCTTAGTTACGAACCGATTTCAAGGCTGAGATTCTAAAAATATTGATTTCGGGCAAAAAAGTCAGTGAGATTTCTGAGACTTTTGGAATTGCTGAAAATCTGCTGTATCGTTGGACAACTTCATCTACAATGAAGACAAAAGCCAAAATCAACGAGTCCGAAGGCAATTCCAAACTGGTTGCTGAAAACGCTAAATTAAGGGCTGAGATTGAACGGTTAAAAATAGACCGAGCCATTCTAAAAAAGGCATTGGGTCTCCTGAGTTCGTCCGACTGAGAGACGCCTATAACTTGGTATCTTCGCTTGCTAAAAAATACAAAATAATCTACTTGTGTTCTCTATTCGATATAAGCCGAACAGCCTATTATCGATACAGGCGTGGTAAAAGTTATAATATGGCCTCAATCAGGTTTGGGTTTCAGACATTACGTACATGTCCTTAAAGGGAGGAAAATGGGCTTATTTAGCCACATGGATGGATTTGTATTCAAGGCAAATAGTTGGTTGGGAAGTAGCAGACAATATGTTCGAAAGCCTTGTGCGAGAAACTCTTGAAAAAGCCTTGTTAAAAAGAAGAGTTAAAGCTAAATCAGGACTAATCATTCATTCTGATAGGGGAGGTCATTACATATCAAATTAATAGGAAGAAATTGGTAAATACCTTTACATTAGTACAGAGTATGTCACGTGCTGATGATCCCTATAATAACGCTTGGGCTGAATCACTTTGGAGTAGACTCAAGGCGGAGTTAGACATGCCGAAAGGAGGTTACGAAAGTCTTGAAAAACTGAAAAGTGTTTTATTTGAATACATTGATGGATATTATAATATCCGAAGATTACATTCGGGATTAAATTACTTAAATCCAGCGGCTTTCGAAGCCATGTATTACAGAAAAACAGCATGATTTAGAATGGTAATTATTTAACTAACCTGCAAAAAGTGTAAACCAAAAGTGAACCACGTCACGAAGGCCGTACACGAAACATTTTGCCTGTTACTGAAGATCGATTTGAGAAAACCTATGAGGACTGCTTAATTATCAGTCCAATATAAAGTATGAGCCTAAGAATTATAAATAGAACCTAATCTGTATTCATATATCAACAAAAAAAGTAGAGCCTTATGACTCTACTTTTTTTGTTGATGGAATTGAAAAAGACTAAAGGCTATTACCGATTCCTACGATTACTACCGAAATAAGCATAGTAAGGATACCTAAAACGATTGTACGGAAAGTATGTGGGGAAACAGCTTTCCATTCTTTGAAGTATAAACCCCACAAATTAGCAGTTAAAATAATAGTTGCCATGTGAAGAATCCATGAACTTGCGCCATTTCCTAACTTACTTTCGCCCATTCCGTAGAAAAAAAATTGCAAAAACCAGGTAGTTCCTGCTAACGCCGAAAATAAATAATTTTT
>JALQYJ010000030.1 GCA_023254175.1 Runella sp.
ATTGCGGTCGAGGTTCAGCACCAAAGCTTCTACCTCCTCGCCTACTTTCAGATATTCCGAAGGATTGCGCAGGTGGCTGCTCCAGCTCATTTCACTTACGTGAACCAAACCTTCAACACCTGGCTTGATTTCGATGAATGCACCGTAATCAGCAACAGAAACAACCTTACCGCTTACTTTGGTACCTTCCAAAATATCTGCGGTCAAGTTATCCCATGGGTGAGAAGTCAGTTGCTTCAAGCCCAAAGAAATACGCTTCTTAGTATCATCGTAATCCAAGATTACAACCTGGATGCGATCATCCAACTTCAACACCTCTTCAGGGTGGTTGATACGACCCCACGAAATATCAGTGATGTGCAACAAACCATCGATACCGCCCAAATCAACGAACACACCGAAAGAAGTCATGTTTTTCACAACACCTTCCAATACCTGTCCTTTTTCCAATTTAGACAAAATCACAGACTTCTGTGCTTCGATATCGTCTTCAATCAACGCTTTGTGTGATACAACCACGTTCTTGTAGATTTCATTGATTTTAACAATTTTGAAATCCATGTTCTTACCTACGTACTGATCGTAGTCACGAACGGGCTTGGTATCAATTTGAGATCCTGGCAAGAACGTATCAAAACTAAACACGTCAACCACCAATCCACCTTTGGTTCTTGAACGCACATAACCAGTAACGATTGCATCGTTGTTGTGTGCTTCAACAATTTTCTCCCAAGCAGTTTCTTGCAAAGCTTTCTTTCTGCTCAAGATCAATTGACCCATTTTGTCTTCAGCGATGTCTACGAATACTTCAACTTCATCGCCCAAAGCCAAGTTTGGCACATCACGGAATTCTGTACGTGGCACAAGACCATCACTCTTGAAACCGATGTTTACAACAACATCTTTTTCGTTCATACCTACTACGGTACCCTTAACAACTTGTTTTTCAACAACAGGTTGGAAAGTAGAGTTGTAAGCATCTTCAAGACGCTTGCGCTCGTCGTTAGAATAAGACTCGAAGCCAGCTTCATCAGCGCCCCAGTCAAAATCGTCATGTGCTGCTGCTGCAGCTGTTTTGGTGTTTTTTGCCTTAGAAACTTCTACGGTTTCTTCAATGGCTTGTTCGTTTTTTTCGTTTGTCAAGAAATAGTTCCTCCTTTGATCGAGCGGCAAAATTAATGAAATAATGTTGATTATTCCGATAAAATGGCATATTTTGTAATATTCGCAAATACTAATTGCATTCCTACCCCATTTTTTCACAATTCGCAAACATTCAATTCGAAAATTCTTGTAGGTTTGCCAATAGGTATGGCAAAATCAGTTTCAAACGCGCATCAAACAGCTTCACCGGCAACGCCGAGCGCAGCAACCCTTCTCTCATTTGAAGCATTCCAACAATCGTTTTCAACCCTTGTGGCCCATCGCACTGAGGCGCAATCACCTGCCCCTTGCTATCTAATATACACAGGCAATCAATCGCCCAAACCCTCCGAATACCAATCCCATGAGTCATTCGTGGCCAATAGCTCAGCAGGCGCTTATGTCGTTGGGAAACCCAAACCCGCCAAAAGTGCTATCCAAGAAGCCCTAACCGGATTTAACGAATCAGACATACAATGTAAGTGGATTCTTCTAAACACAAGCGCCATTGCCAAACTCCAGAGCGACAAAGCCCAGTTCAATACCCTATTTGAATTGGCCTACTCCTTGGAAAAAAGCAACCTTCCTACCCAACTGGCCGAACTCAACGTAAATAGCACGCCTACTTCACTGAGCGCATTGCTGAAAATCCGTTGGACCGCCGCCATCAACTACTACATCAAAGCAAACAAAAACATTCATCGATGGGCATTCATGCTGCTATCTGTTTTTGCCGTGATTTTCATGACCCAAATGAGCAAAACCGCTTCCATCTCTGGCGATGAATTCACCCAATATACTTACTCTAAACTCATTGCAAACTACTACCTCGATCCGGTGGGCATGGCCATCCCCATAGACACCAACGAACTCAAAGGTCAGCGTATGCCTACACTCGCCAAAGCACTGCCTGAAATGGGCTCTGACTTGGCAACGATCAAAGACCCAGATCGTATCATGCACGTGTATGGTTCTAGCTTCGATACCTTCACCACAATCCTCGGCCATTGGATGGGTACCGAAGACCCCATGGGATTCAGGCACTGGTGGAATGCAATTTTTGGATTCTTGGCGATTTTTTACACCGCCCTTGTCGTCAAATTCCTCACCAAAGGCAGTTGGCTGTACGCTTGGGTATCACTCATTGTGATGCTCTTTATGCCTCGCTTCTTCGGCGAAGCCATGAATAACCCCAAAGACGTACCCTTTGCCCTCGGTTACATCATGAGCTTGTATTATGCCCTTAAATTATTCAAAAGCGGTAGCAAACCCGCTTGGAACAACATCGTTGGATTGGTATTCGGCACAGCATTGGGCATAAGTGTCAGAATTGGTGGATTGCTTAGCGTTGCGATTTTCATCATGTACGCCGGCTTGAAATACATTGAGAAAATTGGACTACCCGCATTTTTGTCATTCAAATGGAAAGGATTTTCTTCTACAGCGATTTTCTTGGTTGCGCTGGGATTAGCCGCCTACATTTTGGGTATTGTTGTTTGGCCATACGGTTGGACAGACCCCATCAACAACCCATTAGAATCGTTGAAAGAGTTCACGAATTACTCGGTTTCCTTGCGACAGTTGTTTGAAGGCAAATTGTATGATTCAGATCTTTTGCCACTGTATTACCTGAGGAAATACTTGATCATCACCACCCCATTGGCTGTGATGTTTGGGATCGGTTTATTTGCCATGTTGTTGTACCCCAACCGCAAACAATTCAACAATGAAATCTTCTTGATTCTCTTCGCTGCCATTTTCCCTGTGGTGTACATTTACATTCAAAAATCTCAAGTTTATGGCGGAATCCGTCAGATCCTGTTCACACTGCCTTGCTTTGTGGGCATTGCATTTGTTGGCTACCACTGGCTTGATGCCTACCTATCAAAAATCAATGTAAAACTCAAAGGCGCAATTCTGGGTTTGGTTTTGTTGGGCACCGCCTTACCCGCAAAATTCGTATTGGCCAATCATCCCGTGAGCTATTCGTACTTTAACGAACTTCAAGGTGGCACCAAAGCGGCTTATGGAGAATACGAAATGGACTATTACTTGGCCAGTTTGCGTCCCGCCACCGAATGGTTCCTGAAAAACGTTGCAGAAAAGAATCCCAACAAGCAATACGAAGTCCTTTCGTACGGTATGGATCATGTAAAATACTATTGTCGCAACCAAAAGAATGTTCACGTTGGCTACACGCGCTTCGATGACCGCAGTGCTAAAAAATGGGATTACTGCATTTTCTACAATGCCTATTTTGATAAATCCCGACTCAATTCGGGAGAATTCCCTCCCAAAGGCACCGTGTATCAACAAATGGTGGATGGCGTACCCGCTGGCATTGTCATCGAACGTCCGATATCATCGCCCGATGGCAGTTTGGATGATTACGAAGGCATCAAAGCCATTGAAAAAGATACCGCCTTTGCTCGTGGCATTGACTTGTTGAAGCGCTACGCACAGGCCGACCCAAATCGCTCGGAAATACATTTTTACTTGTCTACTGCCTATGCCAATTTGGGACAGCTTGACGATGCCATTCGTTCTGCAGAAACCGCAAGAAAATACTATCCAGAGCACTCTAGAAGTTGCTTCGCCCTGCACCAATATTACGTTTCCAAAAAGGAATACGACAAAGCCATTCAGGTTATGTCGGAATTCATCGTATCACGTCCTCGCGATGGCGAAGGATATGTAATGAAAGCCCAGGCGCAATTGATGAAGGGCGATGCTGTATCAGGGTTAAACACACTCCAAGAAGCGGTTGCGGTGAATCCGATGGACTATCGCGTCTACGGTTTGGGTGCTCAGGCCTATCAAATGCGAAAAGATGTAACAAATTACAACCTTTGGGTGCAAGCAGCACAAATTGGCACAGCGAAAACGCAGATTGATTTCCAGATGGGTGTAGAAGCGATCATGACGATTTTCGAATCCATCACAGGAACTCCATTAGACACGAAGAAATACGGACTAGAAAATTAAGCGGGGCGCTTGTGTTTCCAGCGGCGATGACTCCACAACCAAATGTGGGGTTGTTGCTGAATTTCTCGCTCGGTATGCTCAGCAATTAAGCGGGTAATTTCTCCATCGGGCATACTTGAGGGATCCAAACACAAGGGTACCGTTTTGGCTTCGTAATAGCCGCGCTTTACTTTGGTGCTAGACAAATAGTACAATGGCATATTGAGTTTCTTGGCGATCTTTTCCGGCCCCATCATAAACGGGGTATCTTGATGCAAGAAATTTGTCCAATAGGCCCCTTTGCCTGAACTCGGATTTTGATCCCCAATAAATGCATTCACTGTTACCACAGCTTTGTTGGCGTCTAACACCCTGAGCGTTTGTTCCATTGGAATTGGATTTGCGCCAAATTTGCTGCGAATGGCATACATCCAGCGATCAAAACCACTGTTTGATAACGATTTATAGATACACTGAACGCGTTGTTGACAAACGATTTGCGACATCAAACAAATCCATTCCCAGTTACCGCAATGGCTCATAACGATGATGGCACTTTGGTTGTTCTGGTACAAGTCATCGTAGTGATGTTGGTCTATGTTCAGCATTCTGCGTTTCATGGCTGATTCTGAGATCGACATGCCTTTGATGGTTTCAACAAACAGATCACCCAAATGCTTGTAGAAGTCGCGCTCAATTTCCAACCTTTCGCCAAGTGATTTTTCAGGAAACGACCGTGCGATGTTATCGCGAACTACTTTTACGCGATATCCAATCAACCTGTAAAGTATAAATCGAAGTCCGTCTGAAATCAAATACAACAACCAAAAGGGCAACATACTAACCAATTTCAACCAGGGCCAAACCAAGATTGAAAAGATTCGACTCCCTTTGGGCATGGGTGTCCGTTTCATGGTTAGCAACTGCATCAGATATAATTGAAGGTTTGTCCTGCCTGCAGCTTCTTCACGGTATGATACATCAATTGGATGCAGCTGTTCACATCATCCATATGCACTGTTTCAACGGTGGTATGCATATACTTCAAGGGTAGCGATATGAGTGCTGAGGCCACGCCCATACCAGAATAAGCGAAAGAATCGGTATCGGTACCTGTACTGCGACTCACGGCATTGCGTTGAATGGCAATTTCCTGGGCCTTGGCAACGCCAATAATCGTTTGAAGTAAGTTGTTCTGTACGGCAGGTCCGTAGGTTACCACGGCCCCTTTACCACATTTGCAATCGCCCTGTTGTTTTTTATTGTACAACGGTGAGCAAGTATCATGGGTAACATCGGTAACAATGGCCACATCGGGCTGTAAGCGTCGTGAAATCATCTCTGCGCCACGGAGTCCAATTTCTTCTTGAACACTGTTCACCAAATACACCGTAAATGGCAATGAATCCTTGTTTTCGTTGAGTTGACGGGCCACTTCTGCAATCATGAATCCACCCATGCGGTTATCAAGGGCACGACCTACCAGGTGGGTTTCATTCAACCAAAAGCAATCGGCTTCAAAGACGGCTACGGCACCCACATGAACACCCAGGGCTTCCACTTCTGCTTTGTTGCTACAGCCGAGGTCGATGAAAATATTCTCTTGTTTGGTTTCAGGATTTTTATCGGCGCGGACGTGAATCGCGGGCCAGCCAAAGACCCCTTTCACGACATTGCCATTTTCACAATGGATGTTGCAACGCATAGACGGTGCGATTTGAAAATCGGAGCCCCCGTTTCTGATGACGTAGATATAGCCGTCTTCGGAGATATAGTTCACAAACCAAGAAATCTCATCCGCATGGGCTTCCAACACTACTTTGTAAGGCATGCCTGGATTGATGACGCCCACGGCAGTTCCGTAGGTATCCACAAAGGTTTCTTGCACGTATGGCTTGATGTAATCCAACCAAATGGACTGTCCGGAATGTTCAAATCCAGTGGGACTTACGTTATTCAAATAGGTTTCAAGAAAGGCTTTTGATTCAGGTCTCATGGTTGCGAAGTTATTCAAAGTTCACAAATAGCATCGCACAAGTAATCGACAAAATTATTCGCAAGAGAATCTAGAATCTAAAGTTATAGGAAGCAAAAATCTACCATTTGACACTATTCAATTGTAAGGCAACACAATTTTATAGTTCATGGTCTAACCCATATGGGGTTGGTAAAAAAGTTCATCGGGGGATTCGTTGCTGTATTATTGGGTTTGTTATCAAACTCCAATGCTCAATCGCTTCAAATTGAATACGATGACACGTTGAATTGCTCTTTAGACTCCAACCATTTCTATAGCCATGAAATTGCCAAAAGTCATTATTGGCATCCCGTAGAAACATGGACACAGGATTCCAATTTTCTAAAGAATCCAATTCCGAAATTTGATTACATCGAATATGATGGCGGTTCCGAACAATTTGCCGTAGCAGAGGACTCCGGTGACATTTTTATTTTTCTATCTTACCCATGTCATGGGTTATTTCGATACAAATACAACAAGAGTTTCAATTCAAAGCCACAAATAACATATCTGGGATATTTAGATAGGAAGTTGTTGGGATGCGTTAGCAGTGTTCACGTATTCAAAGAAAACAACGAGTGGTTTGGTTTGGCATTCATTGCTGGAACCAATTTTAGATCGAGAATTGTGCGGTTGGAATTTGGAAAATCTTTAAACAATACGCCCATAGCCGATGAAATCATGATTTACAATGGAGGCCAATTGTCTAATCAGATTTATTTCAATCGAATTAATGGCACCCTATTCGGATATGCAGTGGATCGATTCACCAATGGTTTTACTCAAATTAATTTTGGAAATTCAATACGGAATACGCCAACATTTAACATCATCAAAGTTCCATATAAACGATCTCAATTCCGGGCATTCACGATGGGTATGGATGCATCAGGAAATCATTGGATCCTGGCTCCTACCATTAATTCTGGTAATTTCATTTTGGTTAAATTTGGTCAAGATCCATTAAATACAAACCCAATCATTGATTCCATTGGTATGTTTGGCATTGGCGGGGGCGATTACTTAGGAATCACTTCGTATACAGTTAACGGCAAAACCTTCGTTTGGTTAAACAACGCAAACAACCGACAGAACTTCTTTTATTTCGGCAATGGCATCTACAAACCACCTACAGTGGTGAAACCCCTCGGCAACCCCTACAATCCCATCATCTGGGAATATGGATATATGTCGCCCTGCTTTAGATTCAATGATTCACTCTACTCTCTCTTTATTTCTAATTATGAAGGTCTTATTTTGATGAAATATTCCACAAATACCGAGGAATATCATCAATCATTGAATGCTAATTTTCATGATAGAAACAGCACGCAGTTATCGCTTAAATACCAAAAAAACATCCCAAATATGGAGCAAAAGGTATTGCGGTATGTGATCAACGAAGGACAATCAGATCAACGAGACACCCTAATTTCTGTAACCATTAAACCCTGCCCTGAAAATCCAAATTGTGAATTTTGGGTGCCCGACGCTTTCAGTCCAGACAACAATGGCAGGAATGATGTTTTTCAATTCAAAAGCGACTGCTTGATCAATCATGTTGTGTTGTCAATTTATGACCGATGGGGACAGCGAATTCATCAATCTCAAGGTGAAAACCCGACCTGGGATGGCAAGATTGCCGGCGTTGACTGTCCGGAAGGCATATATGCCTACAGCTTTGATTTTGATTACAATTATGCTTCAGACAAAGAACAAAAGAGCGGCTCCTTGCTATTGATTCGGAAATATTAAATTCACAACCCAAATCATCAAAAGACCTTTTGACAATTTAAGGTTTGAGATAATCTACAATCACGCCAATCATCATCGAACAGTCGAGTAAACACTGACTTTTGAGCATAAAAAAAGCCCCGAATTTCTTCGAGGCTTTTGGTGGGAGTTGAGGGATTCGAACCCCCGACCCTCTGCTTGTAAGGCAGATGCTCTGAACCAGCTGAGCTAAACTCCCGATGCCGTTTTTTAGCTAATTCGGGCTGCAAATATGTGCGATTTAATTTCTTTGGTCAAGCTTTTTTTTAATTATTTTCTAAAAATTATTGTGGGCGCTGACTGTGAAGAGGCATAAATCGTTAAGTCTGCGATAGTTACGCGTGCGGGTGCATTTACAGCATAAACGATTGCATCTGCAATATCTTGGGCTAAAAGTGGGTCAAAACCTTCGTATACTTTTGATGCCCTGGCTTCGTCACCTTTAAATCGCACCAATGAAAATTCAGTTTCTACGGCACCAGGAGCAATGTTCGTTACTTTAATACCGTATTGAGTCAAATCGAGACGCATTCCTTCACTGATAGCTTCAACCGCTTTTTTGGACGCACAATACACCGCCCCGTTGGCGTAGGTTTGCTTACCTGCGACAGAACTCAAATTCACAATATGGCCTTTTCCACGCTCAATCATTCCTTCTATAACAGCTTTTGAGACATACAATAACCCTTGTACATTTCCGTCAATCATAGCATCCCAGTCAGCTATATCTCCCTCATGAATAGGTGATAACCCATGGGCATTTCCTGCATTATTTACCAGTATATCAATACTTTTCCATTCTGGCGACAATGAATTAATAGCCTCGATTACTTCTTGGTAATTGCGGACGTCAAAAATCAATACCGTTATTTGCACCAACTTACCAAGGCTTTGTGCTAGTTCTTCTAAACGTTCTTGGCGGCGGCCACACAAAATGAGGTCGATTCCAATAGCTGCAAACGCCTCTGCGGTGGCTTTCCCAATCCCAGATGAGGCGCCCGTAATTAAGGCAATACGAGACATAAATAGTTGATTTAAGTGTTAACTAATTAACTTTAAATATATCACTCGATAAGCTAATCGCACATTCTAATGAATTTTCGAGCGTTTTTTTCCCCTTCTTTTCCCACTACTACTTCCACAATCATTTCGCGGGTTGTGAGCTGTAAAATAATCATCTTTTTGTACCAAGGTACGCCTCCGACAATTTGTTCGTCTAAAAAAATTTCATTTCCATTTACTTTGTAGTTTGTAACCAATTGAGCCACTACACTTGTCGTTAATCCATTAGAGGTAAAATCCGTAACTTTTAACTTTCCATCATTTGTCATTTCAAGCAAATACGAATCACTTGCCACTTTTTTCCACGACGAATCCGCAATAACTGGACAGCATCCGCCATAATAGCGAAACTCAGTGAGGGTCCATTTTCCTTCAACCGTTGGTTTTTCGGAAGCACAACCTGAGGGTATCATAGCTACCTCTGATGTTGATTTACACCTTAATCCAACTAAAACCAAAAGGGCTATTAAAATAATTTTTCTCATGGTTTTACTTATTATCTACTCCTTCATCTAACTAGGTGTGATTCTAAAACCATGACGTGTATTTCGGAAAAAGGGTTGGAAGTTTTATTCAACAATCCATCTATTTTGTGAATTATACTTTCCCTCAATGACTATTTTGTACAACTTCGAAGGGAGTTTTGAGACATCAAAAGTGGCCTCTTCATTTGTCACCGAAACCTCATCCATCAACAAATATAAATCGTGTCCTCCTTCTTCAAAATGATTGGTAGTAGTGAGCCATATTTTCACTTTTCCTTCTTTCTCAATAGCTTTCCAAGAAAGTTGAATTTTCGTTCCTTGTTTTCTTACATTCGCATCAATCACCGATAATTTTCCCGTAAGTGGAATGCCATCTACTTCAAATGCTTGCTCTTTGGGGATAGTGATGTGTAAGTGTCGAGCAATGGTAGGCATAATATCCACCACCGCAGGAATGACCCCTCGCTGGGCTTTATCACCAAAGTAATCATTTAAACCCTTAGCATTTGTAACTATCCACGTACTCCGCTCACGCTCCGATTGCCCCCCGTGGTTTCGGCCACTCGTTACGTCTCGACCGTGATCGGTCGTGATAAAAAGTTGCCAATCTTCCTTATAATTCGCTTCTCTAAATTGAATTGCTTTCCACAATCTACCTATTTGGTTATCCATCATTCTAACGGCTTTGGCAAATTGCTCGCTGTCCCCGTACTTATGGCCCATATCATCAGTATATTCAAGATAGACCCACGTCAAATCAGGACTTTCCTCTTGGATATACCGAGCCGCTTCGTCCACGACTCGTTCATCTATTTTATGAATGTATTCTTTTTCAGCATCGTGAGGGTAATGCAGGGTATCCAGCTCAAAACCATCAAAAAAATAATCTACTCTCAGCTTATTAGTTTGGGGTAAACCTGTTCCTACCAACTTGGTTCTATTATCTAACCAAGTCGAAAATATTGCGGTTTTCTTGTGAGGGTATTGCTCTTCAAAAAATCGAAAAATAGTCCAATAATGGTAATTAGGGTCTTTGATATTATTGTCCCAAACGTTGTGTTTATTGACCCACGTTCCTGTCAACAAGCTATTATAACCCACCGCCGAAATCGTTGGAGTTTGAGAATACGAATTCTTTTTCCCCCCAACATATGCCTTTGAATATCCATTGTTGCGAGAAATAGCCTTTAAATTGGTCAAATCAAGCTTTTCTACGACATCCGACGAAATTCCATCTACAATTACAAAAAGTGACTTAGGCAGCCGATTTTGAGCTTCTACGCCCATTGTTATTCCCAAGCCGAGAAAACCTACTTGGGAAAATATCCGAAAATATGTTTGCAGTGCTTTCATGATTTATTCATCGTTAGCCTCCAAGGCGCTTGTGGGTTCAACAGCTTCTTCAGTTTGTTTCAATACAGCCGTATCTTCCTCTACAAACAAACGGGTAGTCATCACTTCCTCTAAGTTGACATGAAAAAATCGTTCATGGATATTGAATGACCCACTTGCTCCTTCACTGCACTTGGTATAATTGCCACCTTCTTGCATTTCGTACGCATTGACATTATCTCGCAAGTTATAGTCTAAAATATGAATCGCTTGCTGCTTGACCCGTGGATTCACAAATTCAAACATGGACTCAATACGGCGGTCGAACGAGCGCACCATCACGTCGGCACTACCGCCATACACTTTGGGCTGACCATCATTGTGGAAATAAAATACACGAGTGTGTTCTAAGAAATCCCCGACAATTGACCGTACGGTAATATTTTCACTTAACCCTGCTCGTCCTGGACGTAAGCAGCATATCCCTCTAACAATGAGACGAATAGGAACTCCTGCCTGCGAAGCTTTGTACAACTCTTCGATGGTCGATTTATCTTCTAATGAATTTATTTTAAAACAAATACCACTTGGAAGTCCCTTCATGGCATTTTCAGCTTCGCGCCGAATGAGCTTAACAAGCTGCTTCCGCATATCACGCGGAGCTGTTAGTAAATACTGGTAATCGTTTGGCAATGAATGCCCAGTAATAACGTTGAAGAACTCAGTAATGTCCCGGTTATATACTTCGTCGCAAGTCAGTAAACCAATATCGGTGTACAGTTTTGCCGTTTCCTCGTTGTAATTACCACTTGCTAAGTGAGAATAACTCACAACTCCTTGCTCTTCCGCCCTTACGATTTGTAGAAGCTTAGTATGGGTTTTAAAACGAGTAATTCCATAAATAACAAAACAACCTGCTTTTTGTAGCTTTTCGGCTTCTCGCATGTTATTTTCTTCATCAAATCGGGCTTTTACTTCAAATAAGACAGATATATGTTTCCCGTTTTCAGCAGCTTTTAATAAAGCGGCTGTAATACGAGATTTTTTAGCTAAGCGGTAGATTGTCAGTTTAATTGCCAACACTTGCGGATCTTCAGCCGCATCTTCCAACAACTTCAAGACTGGTTCAAAGTTGTTGTAAGGGTGATGCAGCATAATATCACCCTCTTTGATAGTGTCGAAAATATCGTCCAAAATTTGACCAGGTTCAAGCCCTAGTGGTGGAACTGCCGAAGGCGGTGGAGGTGTAAGCTCAACAAACTCAGGGTGCTTAATAATTTGCCATAAACACGTAAAATCGAGCAAGTGGTTACACGTAAAAACGTTATAGTCATCAAACTCCCATCGCTTTTTGAGCAAATTCAACAACCAATCCGTCATTCCTTTTTCTACTTCCATTCGAACCACACGGCCCAAACGACGGGTTTTGAGTTTTTGTTTTACTTCGTCCAAAAAATCACTTTCGTCGTCGTCATTTTCTTCAATAGAAAAATCACCATTACGTATGATTCTGAACAAGTGCATGTCCGTAATCTCCACATTTCGGTATAATTTATGTAACTCGTGGCGAATAATCTCTTCGATTGGAATAAACAAAAATTCGCCGTCTACGCGCTCAATTGTATAAAAACGACGGAGATTTACTGGAATCTGAACAAACGAAATACGGCGATTTTCTTCCTCGGCTTTACCTTTCTCATGCGAATTGGTAATCACGGCAAAAATCAGCGTTTTTGCCAACAATACTGGAAATGTATGCGTATAATCGAAAAGCATAGGAGTGAGCATGGGATAAATCGTCCGGTCAAAATATTTACCCACTTCGACCTTTTCTTTTTCATCCAAATCCCCACACCCCCCAATACGAAGTTTGTGTTCGGCAAAGAGCGGCATTAGCTCCTTTTCATACACTTCGTCTTGGGCTTCCGTAAATTTATGAATAGCTGATAACAACGCTTTCCGAAACGGAATTTCCCGCAATCCTGAGTAATCGACCCGTTCTTTTCCATAATCCAAATAATTGTACAAACTTCCTACTCGAATCGTAAAAAACTCATCGAGGTTGGAATCTGAAATGGCCAAAAACTTCATTCGTTCAAACAGCGTTCGGCGGCGGCTACGGGCTTGGTCAAGCACTCGAAAGTTGAACTGAAGCCAACTTAAATCGCGGCTGATAAAATTACTTTGCTCAATGGTTTGATTTACGCGTTCGACCGAGCGAGCAAAACGGTCGTGGTCTTCTTGAGCTTGTCCTCCAATTTTTGGTTCACGGCGGTCACGTCCAAAAGAAAACATAGACGCAATATTTTTAAGATTATCGGATGCAGGCATGTTTGATTTGGCGATTACTTCGATTAACGATTAATTCGACGAGTTGATATACGAATTTTATTTTTCAAAAATAGGCGGTAACTAACAAAAAGCCATTCGTCTTATCTGACGAATGGCTTTAATTAACGTTTTCTTAACACTCGTTATTTCAACATAGCCTTCGCCACGTACTACAATTTCAAGTGAATTTTAAACATCGACACGGGCGTATTTGGCATTTCGTTCAATAAAATCACGGCGAGGAGCCACTTCATCGCCCATCAACATAGAGAACAGATGGTCAGACTCCGCCCCTGACTCAATACCTACTTGCTTCAAGCTCCGATTTTCTGGGTTCATGGTTGTTTCCCACAATTGCTCTGGGTTCATTTCCCCCAAACCTTTATAACGCTGAATATAGACACTATCTTCTTTTCCTCCCGAAATCTCACGCACGGCTTGCTCACGTTGCGTTTCTGTCCAGCAATAACGCTCTTCTTTGCCTTTTTTCACCAAATACAAAGGCGGTTGGGCAATATAAATATATCCTTGGTCTATGAGTTCTTTCATGTAACGGAAGAAGAACGTAAGAATTAAAGTACGAATGTGGCTCCCGTCCACGTCGGCATCAGTCATGATGATGATTTTATGGTAGCGGAGTTTTTCAATATTGAGCGCACGTTCGTCTCCTTCACGACCAAATTGTACCCCAAGGGCCGTAATGATGTTTTTAATTTCTTCGTTTTCGTAAATCTTGTATTCTTGGGCTTTTTCAACGTTTAAGATTTTACCACGCAACGGCAAAATCGCTTGGAAAGCGCGGTTACGACCTTGTTTGGCCGAGCCTCCCGCCGAGTCGCCTTCCACCAAGTACAGTTCACAAGCCGATGGGTCAGTTTCTGAGCAGTCAGCCAATTTTCCTGGCAAACCACCTCCGCCAAGCACCGTTTTACGCTGTACCATTTCGCGGGCTTTACGCGCAGCGATACGCGCCTTCGCGGCCAAAATCACTTTATCAACAATCGTACGGGCTTCTTTCGGGTTTTCTTGCAAGAAGTTATCGAGCATTTCGCTTACTACTTGGCTCACGGCCCCTGCCACGTCGGAGTTTCCTAATTTAGTCTTGGTTTGCCCTTCAAACTGCGGCTCGGCTACTTTTACCGAAATCACGGCCGTTAAGCCCTCGCGGAAGTCATCGCCGCTAATATCGATTTTTTCTTTGGCCAAAATCCCCGTTTTTTCCGCGTAGTTTTTCAACGTACGCGTTAATGCCATACGGAAACCCGAAACGTGTGTTCCCCCTTCGATGGTATTGATATTATTGACGTACGAAACCACGTTTTCTGAGTACGAAGTATTATAAATCATCGCTACCTCGACAGGAACAACGCCTTTTTCATTCTCCATATAAATTGGCTTAGGAATAAGCTGGTCACGAGTACTGTCAAGGTAAGTTACAAACTCCGTCAACCCACCTTCAGAGCGAAACTCTTCGGTGCGCGGTTGCCCGTGTTCATCTAAATCACGCAAGTCCGTAAGGTTTAAGCGGATTCCTTTGTTCAAAAAGGCTAGCTCACGCATACGGTTTGCTACGGTATCATACTTATATTCTGAAACGGTAAAAATGCTATCATCGGGTAAGAAGTGCACAAATGTACCTGTATCTTCTGCCGTGCCAATTTCACGAACCGCATATTTAGGTTTACCAATGCTATATTCTTGTTCAAAAATTTTGCCTTCACGGTGAACTTCTACTCGAAGGTATTTTGAGAGGGCGTTTACGCAGGATACCCCCACCCCGTGCAAACCACCCGAAACTTTGTAGGTGTCTTTGTCAAATTTCCCCCCCGCGTGCAAAACAGTCATTACAACTTCTAACGCAGATTTCTTTTCTTTGGGGTGAATACCCGTTGGGATGCCACGGCCATTATCTTTTACAGTAACTGAATTGTCAGTATTAATAACAACACTGATTAGGTCACAGTGGCCTGCCAATGCTTCATCGATTGAATTATCGACTACCTCCCAAATAAGGTGGTGAAGGCCCTTAATACCAATGTCTCCAATGTACATCGCTGGACGCTTGCGTACGGCTTCGAGACCTTCTAGAACTTGAATGTTTTCGGCTGAATAGTTACTTCTGTCAATCTGTTCGGAAATTTCAATCGTTTCGGTTGCCATATGTTGGAATTGGTAACGAATAGGGTACTTATTGATGTACTTTTTGTATTAATTAACGCGTAAAACTACAAATTTTTACGCAAAAATCCTAAAAACTGCCCCTCTGAAACCTAGTATATATCCGTACGTATTGATGAAGTTTCGAGAACACTAAAGAGCCTCTAACAGACTAGAGATAATCCCTGTATGGCAGAAAAAAAGTGGCTAAAATGATGTACACAAATCAACATATTTAGTTCTGTATGATTTGCCTGAGACTAACCCACAAATTTTGCATAGAGCCACAAATTTTAGAAATTTCGAATGTCATAAAAACCGCCGTTTTCAAACTGAGGATTTCCAACGGCTTGGTATAAAAACATCGCAACGCTCGCGGGAGAGCGAAGTTGTCCTTCGGTAAAAAGGCGCTGAAAACGCCTGACTTGAGAAAATTGAGCACTGTCTAAAGTACGAAGAGTTGTCTGCATTTCGGTATCCACCACGCCAGGTGCAAATCCCCAGACTTTGGCTAAGAGCTGATGAAGCGATATCTCCGTACTAAGCACTTGGGTGGCCATCAACTTTGTAAAATCATCGGCGCTGTTTGGTTGACAAAAATAGTTTGAGCGATGTCGTACGGAGAGGCTTGAAAAGAGGGTACAACTTCCCCCAAACGACCCGCATTGTTGAAAAGAATTACCTGCTCAAACACATCATGTTTGAGCAATTGTCCAAGCATCAAAAGTACTGATTCACAACCTTCAATACTACTCAAATCAGCTCCCACATCTACGTAGCGCGGCGACAATTGCTCCACGTACGACCGCGAAATCCCTACTACCGTATCCTGACTTCCGTCCATGAGAAACGTGTCAACGAGTGCTTTTCCGAGGCCACGGTTACTTCCTGTAATGATGACAAGTCGTTTGTTCATTGATTCCTATCTTACTGAAATAGCTTTAACAGCTCAAGCTCATAAGCTGACAAGTTTTGGGTTAATTTAGTAATGTCTGCGGGTTGTGGTTCTTTTTTAGTTAACTTTTGTGTCATCCACTTTTTGAGGTACCACGTCAAGCGATTATCGGGATTGTAAGGCTCGCCCGAACCAAGATTTTCGGGCCATTTTTCGGCCTGTTCTAACACTGTAACCGCTTCACGGTATTTCTTTTGCTCGTTGAGCGTTGCAGCATACCGAATATTAAGTTCGCGGTACAATTTATGCGCTCCCGAAGCGCCTTCGTTGGGCAAAATAGTCAGCGAATTTAGGACATCAAGGGCTTCTCTGTAGCGCCCTACCTGCTTCAATAGTTCTGCCCGCTGTTGCCCCAAAATATAAATTTCGTGTTCGGGCAAGCCCGAAGTTTCTACTTTTTTGGTTTTTAGGTACTTGGTCAATTTTTCTTCGTTGATGCGAATGGCCTTATTCAACTCTCCGTTGGCCGCATAAAACTCAGCCAGACGCTTCACAACGCGCCAATTTTTCGGGTCGATTTCGTAGGCTTTTTCGAGACTCGCTTTTGCTATACCTTTTTCTTTTTTTAAAACCTCCGCTTTATAAAGGTAATACGTAACAAAATCAGATTGAAGTTTTGGGGCATCTATCACTCCAAACTCAACCTCAATAAACTCTTCTGGGCGATAAGATACCGAAGTCAAATACTGATAATAATGCAATTTCCAGTGTTGTTTTTGTTTTCTAGCCCATGTTAAAACAGAAGCGGTTTCATTCCGAAACGGAAACACTCCCTCACAAGGCATGGCAATCACTTCATTCAAAAAAGCCTCAGACTCGCTTTTCATGTTAATTTTATCATATAAATACGATTTCCACAAACTAACAATGGGATTTTGAGGTGCGTCACTTAACACTTCCAAACTTGCTTTGAACAAACCCAAATCTGAATAATTGATAGCAATTTCAAGGTATGTTTCAGCAGGTAATTCACACTTAATCATCTCTACAAACCCCTTTTTATCAGCATCATTTTTGGTAATTTGAGCAATTTCAAAACGTGCAAGATGATTCAGTGGGTCTTTATTTAACACTTCTTTTGCTTTCAATAAGGCCCGTCCATTTAAGTTGAGCATTCGCAAAATAATGATTTCTAACTGCTTGGCATTCCAATTTTCGTTTTGGTTTTCCAATGATTGCTCCACCAATGTCAGAGCTTGCAAATAGTTCTTTTCTTTTACCGCAATCTTAGCCAAGTGATACAAAGCCGCCGAACGATAAACAGGGTCAAGTGAAGCCGTTGCCAACCGGTCTTTAGCGACTGCCATGCTGCCAAAATGTGCATTTGAAATACCTGCTATAAAATTGGCTTTTGCATCGTATGTATTATTCTGTAAGGCAAACTCAGAAAACAATTGCGACGTATCTTCAATCCCCATAAAATAAGCTAACTCCGCAGACAACGTCCAAGCAGGAGTATAGCTTGGATTCTTCTTCAAAAGTTTTTGAAGGATGGTATCAGCTTCTGTGTACTTTCGTTGATTCATACAATCTTTAGCTTTCAGGAATAAACCATACTCCGAATTCCAATCAAATTCTTTTGGGGCTGCTAAAGGTCTTCGAGTAGCGGTTGGCTGTCCGTCTGCTATGAGTTCATCGCCTATCCTTATCGCCAATTTCTCCACTTCGCCCGACCAGCGGATAGAATCCCGAACCGTTTCTAATGGCTTTAAATCCAACCTTTTTAAAAGAAGCCTCTGATTATCAAGCGAAATAGAGAGTGTATCTTGAACCAGTGAAACAGCACAGTAATCCATTTTAAGCCAACCGTCCTTCACTCGTAGATTCATAGCCCCCTGCGGAGTAGCATGGGTAAGGCCACGGGTATGTTTCACTGGAAACCAGTATTCCGTCCAACTATCGTGGGTATAGGGTATGAAAGACACGTGTTTAAAAGGACTGTACATACTGCCCTCAGCCGCTTGATTAAATAACCTTCCCGACTGTAATTCAACATATTGACCATCGTTGTCTGTCAATAATTTTTCCCAAATCATCCCCTCTCGCGATAACCCCCAAATCCAGATTTTTTTACCAAGTTTCTCGTGATAAGGTGAATAACGGGCAAAACCCATGTTGTCGTCGTGCCAAAAACCTCCGTAAAAGTCTGTTTTTTTACCCAAAACGTGGTAAGACTTGTACGTACCGAAGTTGTTTTGTTCGTAAAAATTCAGGTTTCTTCCCAGCGAATCTTTTGGCCATGGGCCAACTTCACCGTCGTGACCGATGTAATTTGTCCCTGGAAATACAAATTCTAAGTTTCCTGCCGCTTTAAAACCCGCGTTCATCCAATGATAATAACTCGTTTCAAAAGGGGTAGCGTTGTACCAATGCGACTTAGTGGTAAAATAGGCTTTATCTTTGGGCAAGTTCACCTCTACCATCCAGCGCGTTCGTGCCGACCAATCCCATGCCCCCAAAAAACAACTCACACTTCCGTCGGCATTGGTTCGCGTAAAGTAATCAACGGGAGCGGAGACTGTAGGCGCATGGCCAATGTCACCAAAGTTGATTTCAATGCCACCCGACGTCCACGCGCCCCGCATAGCCACGTCGCGAAACTTAACGACGTGGTTAAAGTACACAAAGGGAAAATTGGTGGATTTTTCGTACGCCCCCCAAATTTTCCCACCGATTTCGGGCGTGATATAAACTTTAATGTAATCGTTTTCAAGTTCAATAAACTTCCAATCCTTCATTACAGGCTTGTCGGTGTAGCCATCGTAGCGAAAATAAGGATAAATACGTCCAGGTTTAGGTACAGGCTCGGGGTCCGAAAACGGGTAGGTGATGAGGTTTTGAGTAGTTTCACGGACAACTGCATTTTGAGCCGTTGCAGCTTGGAACATTACCAACATTAGGCCGATAAACAACCATTGTTTGGGGGCTAAAAAAGAGAGCGGGCTCATGGGTTTGGGTGAAGTTATTAGATAATGCAAGATAAAATTTTGGCGTGGTTTATGTCGCTTTTTTGAGTAAAATTGTCAAAAAAAGAACACGCCATGGGTGTCATTGCCACCAAACGACATCCCAAAATTTGGTCTTTATTATCAATTAGTTTGTCAATAATAATATCAATCGAAAAAAATATATTGTTGCCTCCAATGAGTCAGGCTTGCACGTAAGTTCAGGCAGTAATTTAGCCAACATTGACCGATAAATACTTTGATGTAGCGCCCAAAATCGTGATTGAAGTGACATTGGAGTAGCTCTCGAAGAAACTGGGCTGACGAGCAACTTAGAGTATGTGTTGAACAAATCGCAAAAAATACTTGATTTTGGGGTAGAAAAAGTCATTTGGATTACTACCCAAACCAAGAAAATCTTTGTCATTACCCCTGGTATCTGGTTAATTACGAGGAAAACATTCACTTAATGGAAGATTGCACCCTGAATCTTGCCCAACTACTCCGAGACGAAGAAATAATTGATTATTAACTCAAAAACTGGCGACTTCTTGCCAGTTTTTGAGTTAATGGCACGGTGGTATTGGCTATTCATTTTTTACTTCCTACCTAAAATCAACGCCTCGCTGTCATTTACGCCCACAATTATCCGTTTGGTTTTGCCTGAATTAATCGTTTGCAAACTTCTAATATTGCCTCTAAGATTCAATCCTGATTGGGCTTGGGGCACATAGTTAAAATTGTTTTTCCCATCCCCTAAAAGCAATACACCGTGATTGGCGAAGTAGCGTCCAAATTTGATGCGTGTCCAAGTATTTCCACCCGCCAAGAGCAAATCTTTTTTACCATCATTGTCAAAATCATCGGCTATGATCCCCGTTACAGGTGCATATTGGGCTTCCATCGGTAATGTATGGGCTTTAAATCCTTTGGTTCCTTGATTTTCGAGATAAAGGGTTTGCATGATTTCCGATTTCAAAACTTTAGCATTTTCCAATTCTTTTGAGCTAAAAACATCAGTTATCGTAGCCGTTGAATAGGATTTATAATCGGTAAATTTTTTCTTGATAAATGGCATTGGATCGGCCAAGTCATCGCGAGAGGCCATCGGGTACGATACCCCACCAATGTAATAACTCAGGACAGGTACAATTGAACCGTTATCCATAAAATCTTTGTAATGGACGGTCATCGGTTCTTTCTCATTGACTTTAAATTGAGTGTTTAACCCACAATTCCCAATTGTTAAATCCAAGTCGCCATCGCCATCCATATCCGTAGCATTGAGTTTACTCCACCAACCAGTACTTGCGAAATGGATGTATTCCTCCGATTTATCGGTTAATTTTCCTTTTGAATTGATAAAAATTTTAATGGGCATCCATTCGCCTACTACAATCAAGTCTAGCTGTTTGTCATTGTTTACATCCATCCAAGCAGCATCGGTTACCATTCCGATTTGACTTAATTCAGCACACGTTTTAGATGTATTTTCAGAGAATCGTGGCACCGAACCGTTCCCTTTTCCATCATTGATTAAAATATATGAATTGGGAGTAACAGGATACCTTCGCGGTACGATTCGTCCACCAACAAAAAGGTCTAAATCACCATCAGAGTCAATATCAGCCGCTTTTACGCAGCCTTTGCTTGATACTAATTTTGGAAGAGCACTTTCGCTTATGCTATAGTTCCCTTTTCCATCATTTAGGTACAATCTATCTTGTAGCAATGGGTCATTTGCTTCAAATTCATACCCCCCCGCCGCTACATACAGGTCTTTATCGCCGTCATTATCTGCATCGAAAAACGTCCCTGCGACATCTTCACTCCCCGCATTTTGTGCAAAAACTGACGTATTTATTTTACTAAATGTATTGTTTTTATTTTGGATAAATAGTTGCGAAACTTCGCCTTTTGCTCCCCCCATAAAAAAATCATCCAAGCCATCATTATTGATATCTGCTACCTCAATGGATGGCCCTTGTCGACTGAAATAATTTGGCAAAAGCGACTGTACGGTAAAGTCATTAAATCCATTTTCTTTATGAATCACATTTGTCAGATTACTTTGGGTAAAAATCGGAGTTGATTTTTGATTCTGATACACCCATTTGTTTTGGGCATCCGCTATTTTTACTTCTAATACTTGATTTGTTTTAACGGAAGTGAGCTTTTGATAGGAATCATTTGTCCAAATGACTATCAACGAATCAATGGTGGTATTTTCACCCACGCCAAAATTTAAAACGGGGTCATTAGATGATTGAAAGCCCCTAACAGGTGATTGTTCTTGGTACATAAGTTGCCCTTTGACGTACAATTTTACTTTTGCACCAATGCCAAAACGGTTGGTAGCACCACCATCCAATTTGACAGATAAATAATTGTTTTTCGTTAACTTTTCAGCATTATTTTTATAAATACTCGCCAACGCGTTGGTGTTATTAACGATTAAATCGAGGTCTCCGTCGTTGTCTAAATCCGCATAAGCAGCACCCGCAGAAACGCCTTTTGTAGTGAAACCCCATTCGTTAGACATTTTTTGAAAGGTACCATCTCCTTTGTTTTTGAAAGCATAATTTTGGGTTTCATTTTTAGGCATTTTTCGTAAATATTCAGGAATGGGATCCACATTTGCGGAGTCCTTGGCCATTGATTTAATAACTCTATCCACCGAATATTTCAAAAAATCCATTTCAGTGTAGTCTTTTACGTAGCCATTGGTGATAAAGAGGTCTTTGAATCCATCTTTATCAAAATCGCTGAATAGGCCCGCCCAACTCCAGTCGGTATTTGAAACGCCAGCCAATTGCCCCACTTCGCTAAATGTGCCATTACCATTGTTGCGTTGAAGCATATTTCGGCTAAATTGGTAATAAAACCCTTGCTTAAATAGAAACTGAAACTTATCGAAATTCTCAGGTCCACTGTGCATTTTGATGGTTTTATTGTCCTCAGGCATCATATCAAGCGTCAGTAAATCAACATTTCCATCGTTGTCATAATCGGCGGCATCCGTTCCCATCGAATAGAGGGAAATGTTATCCATTTTTTGAACAAGTTTTTCCGTAAATCGTGGAGATGAACCTGAAACCTTACCATTATTTTCAAAGAAATAATCGGGCTCATTGAAGTCATTAGATACCGAAATATCGGGCCAACCGTCATTATTAAAATCTGACACGGCAACCCCCAAACCAAAAGTTAAAACATTTGAGAATATGCCTTCTTGGTCTGAGACATTGGTAAAGCCCCCCTTATTCCCCCCAATAGGGGGAATTAAATCGTTACGATAAAGCTTACTGGCATAATCAGGATTCCGTTCGTTTCTTAATGCGGGGTTATCTTGTACACCTGCTGTATATTTTTGTATTGAGTGATTGATAATAAAACAGTCTAAATCACCATCTTTGTCATAATCTAAAAACGAAGCCATCGTCGAATAACCGTTGTCGGCTAAACCATATTCTTCGGCTTTTTCGGTAAAACTTAAATCGCCATTATTGATAAAAAGAAGATTTTTTCGACGGTCTGGATTAATATCGGCACTTCTACAAATATAAATATCTAATTTCCCATCATTGTTTACATCGCTCATCGTTGCTCCAGTGCACCAACCCTGCATTTGGTCGACGCCTGCTTTTTTGGTAATATCTTCAAATTGAAAGTTTCCTTTATTCAAAAAAAGCCTATTTCTAACCATATTTCCTGTAAAAAGTATATCCTGTAGCCCGTCATTATTAATATCACCAACGGCTACGCCTCCACCATTGTAGAAATAGATATAGTTGGCAACATTTAAAGGGCCATCTTCAAACAGCGTATTTCTGAAATTAATACCCGTTTCAGAATCGGATAATTCAGTAAAAAGGGCATTATTATCTTTACACGAATTCAAAAAAAACAGTGTAAAAAGGGCGAATAATAGTTTTCGCATGATTTTGGGTATGAGTGATAAAAAGATTCCACCGAATATTGTTATTTGGTGGAATCTACAAAAAAACTTAATACAAAATCTAATTCTTATCCCACCAAAGAGGTGTTGTGACTTTATCGCCACCAGAACCTAACAACGGCACTGCTGCATCAACCGCCGCTTTGTTGTTTTGTTTTTCTGACAACAAAAATGGTATTCTGCGTATCCATTGTTTAGTTGGGTCTGTAATATCTGGGTTTTCAGAATTTGCCACTGGATATAAAATAAAGTTACGTCCACGACGATAATCTGCCCAAGCCTCTGTTCCGTCAGGGAAGATAGCCAACCATTTCTGAATCGCAATTTGCTCTCTTTGTGTAGCTATGTCACTTGCCCATTTAATTGGAGCTTTTGATACTGCTGGCGATTTCAAGAAATCTTCTGGGGCAACTGGCACATCAGGGCTATTGATATAAGCCGTGATTGCTGCGGCATCGGTTATTCCCCATTGTCTCATTGATTGTCTAATCCCCTCTTCGTACAAACTCTTAGCTGTACCGTTCATGTTCCAGCCCAACAGTGCTCCTTCGGCACGCAAGAAGAATGCCTCTGCAACCGACATGATGTTTTGCGGTGTTTCTAAGTAATTGGCATTTCCACCAAAATCAGGTGATGACCATCTCGCACCTACTTTGGCGTTGGCCGTTGGTGAATTCATCGCTTCTGTTAATTGAGTAGAAGTAAGACCATTACGTAAACCATCGTACTTACCAGTTCCATTGGGGTTGGCTTTTGTAGCATTGTTTGGCAACCAATAAACCGACATACGAGGGTCTTTGTAGCCTTTCATCACCGACTCCATCGAAGCACTCATACGGAATTCGTTCCAATCTGACATGATTGAAAGGCCGTTATTGTCGGCACCTTTTGTACTTTTCTGAAGCAAAGCATCATCACCTGGACTTGACTGAAATACGCCTGCTGCCACGGCTGCTTCCGCTTCGGTTTTTGCTCTAGCAGGGTCTACTTTTGAAATACGCAATGCTAAACGCAATCTTAGCGTATTGGCAAATCTAAACCATTTACCAGCGTCACCACCGTAAATCAAGTCAAAGCTTCCATAAGGTTTTTCGTTTTGCTTGTTTTTCAACACATCAGAAGCAGCAGCCAATTTTTTGAAGAAATCATCATAGATTTTATCTTGTGCATCATACGCTACCGAACTACCCGCTTTTCCTGCATTGAAATAAGGAATAGGTCCCCAGTAATCCGTCACTCTATGAAAACCAAGCACCCAAACCACGTCAGCAATGGCCGCTTCGGCAGAACCCGCAGGAGCCGCCGCCTTGATTGACTGCAACTGAGGCACCATTTCGGTATAAATCGGATTGAAAGCTGCTCCTACCCAGTCCATACGAATATTCAAACGGTCAGAGGGGAAATAGGTAGCCGTACAAGCAAAATATTGGGCATATTGGTCAGCAAAAAGGTTTTGCGCTACCTGATAATTCCAAATATTAGGCACTGCTGACGCCTCTGCTTTAGCAAAAAGGAATGGTAATTCGGCCGAACCTACGGTAGCAACTGAGTTTCTGTCTGTATTTATTTCGTCAAATTTGTCTGTACAAGAACCTAATAGGAGTACAAAAAAACTGAGAACAGACAAGGATTTTAAAAAGCTATCTATTTTCATTTTGTAAATTTTTAATTGAAAAAATTAAATCTTAGAACGTTACTTGCAAATTTACTCCCAATGTCCGAGTTGCAGGCATTGTACCATATTCAACGCCTTGGAAATTACCATTACCCAAACTCATATCAGGGTCAAACCACATTTTACGTTTTTCCAAACCTGGGATGTCCAATATTGAACTACCTCTGTATAACCACAGCAAGTTACGGGCTACGAGCATCAATTTAGCTGCCTTTACCGCTTTAATATTTTTTACAGGAAGATTGTATCCAATTGACAGTTCACGTACTCTGAAATTAGTAGCATCATACGCAAAAAACTCCCCTGCCCCGTATCTTTTACCAGAAGCGATTTGCCAGAAATCCTGAGCTTTGATAGCTTTTGAATTTGCTTCTCCTTTATCATTTACTCCACCCAGATTCCAGCCACCTTCGCGGTATGCCTCGGTTCCTTCAGTAATACCACTAAAAGCCAAGTTCATTTCAGTTCCTGAAACAACAATGCCTCCCACACGACCATCCACCAATAAACGTAAAGAAATACCTTTATAATCAAACGAGTTGGTGAGACCAAGCGTAGCTTTTGGGTTGAAATTACCGATATAGCTTTGTTCTTGTGTTAAACTAGGCTTTCCATTGGCATCAACTACGTATTGACCAGAGGCATTTTTGTTCCATTTGAACGCCCACAAATCACCGTAAGCCTTACCTTCTTCAACTACGGGAGTAGCCGAACGACCGAAGCCACCACCTAAATAGAATATTTTCACTTGGTCGCTCAATGCTACCACGTTGTTACGGTTCGTTGCTGCATTGAACGTGATATCCCATTTCAAAGGCGAATCTTGAGGCAGAGGAGTACCTGTGACAACAAGTTCCAAACCTGAGTTTTGGATGTTTCCAGCGTTGATGTATTGTCTGCTAAATCCAGTGGCAACTGGTAAACTCACGCTCAATAATTGGTTGAACGAATTGCTCTTATAATACGTAGCTGTAACCCCTAATCTATTTTGTAAGAATTTAGCCTCGATTCCAAATTCTAAATTCCGAACGATTTCAGGTTTTAAGTCAGGAAAAGGAAGCGTAGAATTGATCTGTAAAAAGCCATTTCCAGCACCTTGACCATAATTATAGACCGACTTTAATAAACCAAATCTACCGCCATTACCTACTTCGGCATAGTTTAGGCTAGCTTTTAAGAAAGAAATGCTTTCTGGTAATTTAATCAAATCAGAAAGTATGGTAGAAAGCCCCGCAGAAGGATATAGGAATGAGTGAGGACTTGGAAGTCTTGAATCCCAATCGTTACGCAAACTTAAATCCAAAAATACTGATTCTTTCAAAGACAAGTTGGCCTGTGCAAATAGAGACTGTGTTTGTACTTGTGTAAAGCTTGATGATACGGATGGGTTTTGTGCAAAATTCAAGCTGAATTTGTTGGTTACATTTAAACCACCTGCTGATTGAAAATTACCATCGTATTGGCTATCTTGAAAAATCCCACCCAGGCGGTAATTGATGTTTAAATTATCAGTGATTTTGTTATTCCCGTCAAGCATCAAGTCAAACCATTTTTCGGTTACATTTATGGTGCTTCTTGAATAATCACCACCTGGTCTTGAATACAAAATTGTTCCCTGTTTAATCGAGGTTTCACCGTTGTCGGTCGTTTTATCTAAGTTCGCCTTTCCTGAAAGAGTCAACCAATCCGTAAGTTTGTACTTGGCTGTCAAAAACCCAATCACTCTATCTCTCGCTTCATTATTGACGTAGTTATGTATCATCCAGTAGGGGTTTTGGTAAATCGAACTTAGGGTAGATGGAAAAGGGGTAGGTTCTGGAATACCGACATTGTTTAGTTTCTCATATTGCATCAAGTCGGCGGTCGTCATGTTTCGCGCCACATTATAAATATTAGAAACTGGGGCGTTTTCTTCCCCCGACCGTGGGCGGCTATTTATGCGTTGATTCACATACGTGATTTTGGCATCCGTCGAGAAACGCTTCGAGATCTGGTTCGTAATACGAAGGTTGATTGTATTTCTGAACAAATCATTTTTGTCAATAATCCCACCAATGCGGTTGTTGGTATAAGATACATACGTTTGCATTTTATCCGTACCGCCCGTCACACTAATGGCATTATTTAAGCTCGAACCATTTCTGAAGAAATCCCGAACGTTATTAGGCTGTGCTGAATAGGTTCCAGACTGTCCAAGATAGTTAGTGATCGATTGACCCGTCATTTTTGCCCCCCAGCTTTCGCCTGATGTCGTGCTTAAAGTACCTCCATTGCCTTGTCCATAAGTATTTTGGAAACGAGGTAATGCCCAAACATTTTCAGTACTGAACCCTGAATTGATATTTACGGCAATTTTATCTGCTTTACCTTTTTTGGTCGTAATAACCAAAACGCCATTACCTGCTTGGCTTCCGTACAACGCTGCTGCTGAGGCACCTCTCAATACCGTCACAGACTCAATATCGTCAGGGTTAATACTCGAAGCACC
The DNA here is from genome assembly GCA_023254175.1 of Runella sp. Taxonomy (GTDB): domain Bacteria; phylum Bacteroidota; class Bacteroidia; order Cytophagales; family Spirosomataceae; genus Runella. Next base: position 27,289 of record JALQYJ010000030.1, read on the forward strand.
GTCAGAACCCTGTACAAAACCGAAGTCGCTTCCGGCTGTGCCATTTGTACCATTGCTCAATGGCACACCATCCACTACAATCAACGCATTGTTTGAACCCTGAATCGAACGATTCCCTCTCAATACTATTCGAGCACCAGAACCTGGTCCGCCCGAACCTTGCGTGATAACGGCATTGGCAATTTTCCCTGAGAGTGAATTTATCACGTTATTTGGGTCCCTTGCTTCTACCAATTCAGTAGGTTTTACCGTTTGGGTTGCATATACCAGCGTTTTCTTTTCCCGCGAAATACCAAGTGCCGTAACGACTACTTCGTTTAGGGTGCTTGCATTTTCAGTAAGCGAAAAGTCCATAGTCGAAACATTAGCTCCCACTAGCTTTTCCATGGTATTGAAGCCAATAATCGATACTACCACTGTCACGTCCCCATTCGGCACGCTTAAACTGTAAGTACCATTGGCATCAGTGACCGTTCCTTTGTTTGTGCCCTTAACAATCACCGAAGCACCAGGTTGGACTTCATTGGTGGAGGAAGTTACCTTCCCTTTTATGACACGCGTTTGTGCTTGTAAGCCATTTACCATGACAAGTAATATAGCTACAAGCCATAAAAGTTTGTTTTTTTGCATAGTAGTTTTTAATTATAGATAGGTTCATTCATTATGATATAGTTTATGAAAAGCTAGAACCTGTTGAGCCTTCAAAACCTGTTTTAAATTAGCAACATTCGAGACTTAAATACATTAGCTAATTTTAATGTATTTTGGATTGGTTTTAATAACGATTCCTAAAGATACTTCAATTTCTTGCCTCTACTCTTTTTTATCCGAAAGAAAATTCACAAAGTTGGTATCACTTGCATTCAGTAAAAGTCAATATTTACTTGAGAGTGTGCGTGGATAAATACATTAAATCGGTTTTCTGTCACTAAAAGAAATTAGCCCTAAAAAAGTCACCTCTTTGGCTGAATAATCCACTTAAGAAATTATTTAGGTCTCGAAGTTGAAACCTAAAGTTTAGAAAAACCTGATTTATTCTATATTGGCTCTGCCGTTGGTGCTATTGGGTAACTCAATATGGCAGATAAAGAATATCTAGGCTCATCTTAGTATAATACTAAGCAGCCCTATGGCTGATGCTACCAAATTACCAATTGCAACCTAATAGTACAACTACAGAAGCAAATAAAATTTTACGTATAAATAGTTGAGGGTTAGTCAAAAATTATCGAATGCAAATTACGCGTAATTTTTAACTTATTATTAGTAAGACAATAACATTTTTTAATTTTTTTTATTATGTCATTTATACACTTAAAATTTTGACTTAGTAATGTACTTTTAATAATTTTTTTTAAAAATCATTAAAAGTGTTTAAATCACTTACTTCCAAGGTTTTCCAGCAATCGCAGCCAATTTTTATAAAAAATGTTTTCAATGTCGCTTTCGGTGTAACCGCGTTGGCGCAAAAGGTCTTGGTATTTTTGAAGGTCAGCAATGGTATCTAAGTCATAGGGCGCTTGTTCTCGACCAAACATTCCGTCCAAATCCGTTCCAAATGCTACATGGAGGCTATTACCCGTCAATTGACAAATGTGGTCCCAGTGGTCTACGAGTTTATCCATCGTTACCCCAAACTCTTTGGGGTCTGATTGTCGTTGAACAAACCCTGATGCCATCATCCATGCATCCAACGCCCCGCCAATCACCGCACCTCGCTCTACCAAACGCAAAATTTGTTCGTCAGAAAGTTGGCGTTGGTGAGGCACCAACGTGCGGCAATTGTGGTGACTCGCCCAAATCGTCCCTTTATATATAGACAACGCCTCGTCAAACCCTTTGTCTGTAAGGTGGGTAGCGTCCAAAATCATCCCAAGCGCGTCCATTTCTCGTAACAAATCTTTACCTGCGGCAGTCAAACCGTCAGTGGTAGCCGTTCCTGACGCATACCGACCTGGCCCATACCAAGCAGGTCCGAGCGCGCGCAATCCATACCCATAGGCTTTTTCGAGGTAGGAAAGATTTACCAACGAATCGGCACCTTCCAAAGACAAAATAAAACCAACAGGCTTGGCTTCATCAGCGATAGAGGTATTTTTCCACAACTCAATGTGTTTTGTAAGACTTTCATAATCCGTAATTTGTACCATTTCACCCAAATCTACCATGGCTTGGTACCAAGCAAGTTGGGCTTGGGTCATGGCCCAAGCTTGTGCGGGAGAATACCAACCATCAAAAGCACTGCCGCGTTCGGTCACTCTAGCCAGTTGTGTTGCTACCACCAGGCCTATTTTACCTTTTCTTAATTCAGGCAACGAAACCGTTCCTTTTCCACGATCACGTTTATCGGTTAATTTTTTTTCAATTTCACGTTCACGAAGTTCTTGAACCGAACACGTATAATCGCGGTTCCATTCCACGGCATTCATGGCCATGTCGAGGTGTGCATCAATGATTAACATTCTACGAAGAAATGTAGGTTTAAAATGTGATTGAATAGAAACATATTCGAGCTAAAACTACTCAAAATCCCCAGAAACACATTTCTAGTCCTACATATTTCCTGAATTTTAGCGTAGATTCTTGGAAATTTTCACTTTTTGTTTAAGTTTGCCATTGTAATCAAAGTTCCTCATTAAACCTCTTCCTTCCCATGAAAAAATGGATTTTATCCCTTTTTGGATTGACTGCCATTGCGTCTTTATTAGCTTTAACACCGTCACGTACTACCACTGCACTCTCTGCTGACCCTCGCGAAGACAGCCTAGCTGCTGACCGCGCCAAACACGTCAAAGCCATCAAGGAGGCCATTGTGGGTAAAGAAAAACTACCCGCTGAGCAAGTATTCAAAAACATCAAAATTTTTAAAGGCCAACCCGCAGAAGCCGTTTTAGGCATCATGGAAAACCGTTGGAGCAAAACGCTAGGGGTAAGTTGCAGCCACTGCCATAACCTAAACGACTGGGCTTCAGACGAAAAAAATGACCATAAAATTGCAAGCGACATGGTCGCAATGGTAGGAAAAATCAACGATGAAGTTATTGCAGCTTTGCCTTCATACGCAACCAAAGACCGTAAACCACGTATTGGTTGCTCAACTTGCCACCGTGGCGAAGCCCACCCTGGCCGCCCTAACGGCACTCGTCCAGCAGGTAGGTAGTCCTAGAAACTAGATATCCTTAATGCAAAAGGGAGTCGAGATAGATTACTTATCTCGGCTCCCTTTTTTAGTGCTTATGTCAAAATTTTGACTCCCCAGCCTCCCGAAAATTTAAAACTTCGGGAGGTTGATTTATTTACAAACCTAATACTTTACGGTTAAAGGCTTCGTCGGCACCCGTTCCTGCAAAATCATCAAATGCTTTTTCAGTCACTTGGATGATGTGATCTGCAATAAACGGTGCTCCTTCGGCAGCTCCTTGAATCGGTGATTTGATGCAGCACTCCCACTCTAACACTGCCCAACCATCGTAGTTGTACTGCGAAAGTTTTGAGAAAATTCCGCTGAAATCTACCTGACCGTCGCCCAACGAACGGAAACGACCTGCGCGATCAGCCCAACCTTGGAAACCACTATACACCCCTTGCTTGCCCGATGGGTTAAACTCGGCGTCTTTGACGTGGTAAGCGAAAATGCGCTCGTGATAAAAATCAATAAACTGAAGATAATCAAGCTGTTGCAGTACAAAGTGGCTTGGGTCGTAGTTAATACCTGCCCGAGGGTGATTGCCAACAGCTTCCAAGAACATCTCGAACGTAACGCCATCGTGAAGGTCTTCTCCTGGGTGAAGTTCGTAACCTACGTTTACGCCTGCTTCGTCAAATGCATCCAAGATGGGCTTCCAACGTTTTCCTAATTCTTTAAAACCTGTTTCTACCAAACCTGCTGGACGCTGCGGCCATGGATACAAGAAAGGCCACAACAATGCACCCGAAAACGTCACATGCGAGGTCAGTCCGAGGTTTTGAGAAGCTTTTGCCGCCCATTTTAATTGTTGAATCGCCCACTCCGTACGAGCCGCAGGGTTATTACGTACTTCTGGTGACGCAAAACCGTCGAACATAGGATCATAGGCAGGGTGAACCGCTACCAATTGACCTTGTAAGTGCGAAGACAATTCGGTGATTTCCACGCCGATGTCGGCCAATTTTCCTTTGTACTCATCGCAGTACGTTTTTGACTCAGCAGCGGTTTTGAGGTCGATACAACGCGAATCCCAAGTCGGAATTTGAATTCCTTTGTAACCCAAATCGGCCATGTACTTTGCTATGGTATCCAACGAGTTGAACGGGGCTTCGTCGCCCATAAATTGCGCCAAAAATATGGCAGGTCCTTTGATGGTTTTCATAATTTAAAGCCCCCCAACCCCCGATGGGGGAGTGTTTGTAAATTGTGTTTTCGTCGGGGACGAAAAAGATTATTTATTCCCCCATTGGGGATTAGGGGGCTATTTAAATTTCACCCACTTACTATTACTCTTACCAGAAGCAATGACAGTTTCCACAAACTGCATTCCGCGGATACCATCCTCGATGGTAGGGAAGTCCAAATCAAATTCATTAGGCTCTTCGCCATTCATACGCTTGCGTACCGTACGAGCAAAATTACGGTAAATGTTGGCAAACGCTTCCAAGTACCCCTCGGGGTGTCCAAATGGAATGCGCGAATGGGCATTGGCTGAATCTGACAATTTACCAACTGATGGCTGATAAATTTGGTAGCCTTCCGTGCTTTTGTGATGCAAGTATTGCGGAGTTTCTTGATGCCAATGCAAACTACCAAACTCCCCATAAATACGAATATTAAGGCCGTTCCAATCGCCATTACAGATTTGGCTACAATGTAAAATCCCACGTGCACCATTATCAAAATGCAACAAAACGTTGGCATCGTCGTCCAATACGCGTCCTTCCACCACACGACTCACGTCGGCACATAATTCCGTAATTTTTAAACCAGTGATATATTCGGCAAGGTTTTCGGCATGAGTTCCAATGTCGCCAACTGCACCCGCAATTCCTGAGCGTTTAGGATCTGTACGCCATTCTGCTTGTTTTGAACCATCCTTTTCAGCTGCAAACGACAACCACCCTTGTGGGTATTCGACAACTACTTTACGGATAGTTCCAATTTTACCTTCTTTGATAAGTTGGCGGGCTTCTTTTACCATTGGGTATCCTGTATAATTGTGTGTCAGGGCAAAAGTCAGGCCTGTTTTATCTACTAGTTCTTTTAGCTTTTTTGCCTCACTCAACGAAAAGGTCACTGGCTTATCACAAATCACGTGGAAGCCATTTTCAAGGGCCATTTTAGCGGGCGCAAAGTGCATATGGTTAGGTGTTACAATCGAAACCACATCTATACGGTCTTTACGACGTTTTTCTTTTTGAATCATTTCCTTGAAATCACCGTAACAACGCGATGGGTCAAGCATGAGGTCTTCGCCCGAAGCTTTCGATTTTTCAGGAGTTGAGCTGAACGCACCACACACTAAATCAATTTCTCCGTCGATTGCCGCTGCAATTCGGTGAACTCCTCCAATGAAAGCCCCACGGCCTCCACCTACCATACCCATTCTAATTTTTCGAGCCATATGATTTAAAATTTTTGATTTGGTACTTTAGTTACGAGGTTAGTTTAATTTACCTGTCCAATTTTGGGGATAATCCGAACAGGTACTTTTTATAGCGAAAGTAAAAAAAAGGCTTTTTCTCACGAATTTTGGGTAAAAAAAAAAAGAAAACTACTTTGGTCAACAGAAAGTACCATGTTTAATACCCTTTAACCAAACCTTTCATACAATGATTAACAAAGACAGATTATTTTACGGTAGCTGTTTTGCGCTGATTACCACTGCGTTCTCGTTCAGTATTCGTGCGGGTATCCTTGACCAATTAGCTAAACAGTACGGCTTCACAGGCGAGCAACTGGGAACTATCAACTCCATGTGGTTCTTAGGTTTTCCCATCTCCATGATTGTTGGAGGTTTAATTTACAACTCGGTGGGTGGTAAAAAAATTATGCAGTTTGCATTTTTGGCACACACTATCGGTATTTTATTGACCATTTTTTCGGGGGGGAACTACATGACCTTGTTGATTTCGACCCTACTTATTGGGTTGGGCAATGGCTGTACTGAAGCCGCTTGTAACCCTATGATTGCCGATGCTTACGATGGCAATAAAATGAATGCTATGTTGAACAAATTCCACATGTGGTTCCCAGGTGGAATTGTAATTGGTTCGTTGATTTCTAAATTTATGACCGAAGCCAACACAGGTTGGGAAGCACAAATTTGGATTATCCTCGTTCCTACCATCATTTACGCGTACCTTTTCTGGGGACAAGAGTTTCCAAAACCAAAAACAGAAGCTGCTGCTTCGGTCAGCGAAAACATCAAAGCGATGCTTTCACCACTCTTCCTTTTCATGTTTGCTTGCATGGCTTTAACAGCCATTTCAGAATTTGGCCCTCAACAGTGGGTAGGATTAATTTTGAGCAAGTCAGGAGCTGACCCAATGTTACTTCTGGCAATTACGACAGGTACAATGGCCGTAGCACGTTTCTTTGCAGGACCAGTAATTCACAAAATCGACCAAACTGGAGTTCTTCTTGGTTCGGCAATTTTAGCCACAATTGGCTTGTTCTTGTTAAGCAAAGTAACGGGTGGAACTGCCTATGCAGCAGCATTTGTGTATGCTTGCGGTATTGCGTATTTCTGGCCTAATATGGTTGGATTTGTCGCCGAAAAAATCCCCGCAAGTGGTGCTCTTGGTATGTCAGTAATTGGAGGAGTAGGTATGTTCTCAAGCTCTATCTTCCAACCAATCATTGGTAACTGGATTGATAGCGCAAAAACAGAAGCGGCTGCTCAAGGTTTCCAAGGTGACGCCCTCGAATTGGCTGCTGGTCAAGCGACATTGAGCACAATGGTAACTTTCCCTGCTATTCTTATTGTGGCTTTCATCGGCTTGTACTTTTGGGTTAAAAACCTTAAAAAAGCATAAAAACTTGCACATCGGTTAACTATTTTTGTTTGCCGACCTATATTAAAAAGCCTCACCGAACGATTCGGCGAGGCTTTTTAATGCCCTTTGTGAGGTTTTTTCTGTCATTTACAATTTTGTACTAATGCTTCTTTCGCAGCAGGGTATCCGAGTTTATCAGCTTGTTGGAGATTAAGACACCCCGCTTCTTTTTGTTTTTCGAGCAACAACGCCACCCCTAACGCATGAAACGCTTTACTGAATTTCGCATCGTTTTTTACTGCACTTTCAAAATTGGTAATAGCCCCTTTGAAATCGCCTTGCTGAAAAATAACGTTTCCTCTGTTGTAGAAAGCCAACGCATTTTTTGCGTCAAGACGTATTGCTTTATCAAAGTCAACCATTGCTGCGTTTGTTTGACCCATTGCTGCAAGTAATTGCCCGCGGTTCACGTACAACTCGGCGTTTTTATCTTCCAGCCGAATCGCCTCGGCATAATCTTTCAAGGCTCCTTCGGTGTCGTTTTGTGCTACTTTTAGCATCGCACGGTTGTAATAAGGACGGTAATAATCAGGCTTTGCCTTAATAGCTTGTTCATAATCCAAGAGGGCGTTTTGAAACTGTTTCAGCTCATAATAGATGACCCCTCGTGCATTGAGGGCTTCAAAATTACTATTATCCCGGTCGATTGCTTTATTTAAAAACGGTAACGCTTCGCTGAATTTTCCTTCTTTCATTAACTCTTTACCCTTGTTAAGCATATCTGTTGAAGAAAAACTACAGGCTTGAGCAAGACCTACAACTACCCCTAGTGTTATGATGATAAGGTATTTCATTGATTTTTGGTTGATTTTACACCGCCAAAGATACAGGTGAAATGCCTCGATACCAATTATAAACAATTATGCAAAATTAATTTATGGTTCACGCAGAGTCGCAAAGGCACCGAATCAACCTTGTACACTCTTTACATCACTGCGACTTTGCGTGAATGAATTTACTTATTTAAGAAGTAAATATGCTTTATTACAGCAATAAAAGTCCCGCAATCACCGCCCCAACAATCGGACCTGCTACCGGAATCCATGCGTATTGCCAATCAGAATCACCTTTTCCAACAATTGGGAGAAGAGCATGAGCAATGCGAGGGCCTAAGTCGCGGGCAGGATTAATGGCGTAGCCTGTAGTTCCACCCAACGAAAGTCCAATCGCCCATACTAAAATACCTACTGCAAAAGGTCCCAAACCAGTGGTGACAGCACCAATGCCTTTGATACCAACCAATAATATTATTGTCCCTACTACTTCACTGAAGAAATTGGAACCAGAAGCTCTAATTGCAGGGTCGGTACAAAAGGTAGCCCGTTTTGCCCCTTTGTCCTCTGTACGCGCATAGTGAGGCATGTGAAATAACCAAACCAGGGTTCCACCTAAAAATGCCCCCAGCATTTGTGCCGAAATATAGGGCACTATTTTGCTAAAATCATTTTTTGCAAAGGCCATCCCAATCGTAACAGCGGGGTTCAAATGGGCATCGTATCCCCCAAAAGCTTGTGAGACAAACACCCCCATCGTCACGGCAAAAGCCCAACCCGCAGTAATGACAATCCAGCCACCATTGTGGCCTTTAGTATCTTTTAAAACAACGTTGGCAACTACGCCATTGCCAAGCAAAATGAGCACTATTGTGCCTAGTAATTCACCTAAAAAAGGAGAGGGAGTCATTAGAAACAAATAAGGTTAGAAGGTTAAAGGATATACTAAGATTAGTTTTTCGCAAATAAATACAAATTTGTCTTATGGCAATGCAAAAGCTACGTATTTGTCACCCGATTTGGTTTTCAACTTTCCTCCTCCGCAGGCAATAACCACATACTGTTTACCATTAATCATATATGTGCTCGGCGAAGCATAACCCGCCGCTGGCAGTTGGGTCTGCCAAAGTATTTTACCCGTTTTTTTGTCAAATGCCCGTAAGCGTTCGTCGCGGGTTGCCGCAATAAAAAGCAATCCGCTCCCTGTCACAAGCGGTCCCCCGTAATTATCCGTACCTGTAGGGGCAATTCCTTTGGCGGTCAGTTCAGGGTATTCCCCCAACGGCACTTGCCAAAGTCGTTCGCCCGTATTCAGGTCAGTCGCTGTCAACGTCCCCCAAGGTGGAGCACTAATCGGATACCCATTTCGGTCGTACCAACGGTTATAACCCGTATGTTGGTACGGAATACTCCCTTTTTGCGAGCTCACCACCTGTATGTCTTGTTGTTTTTGGAACAAAAAATCAACAATTGCCTTGTTTTCTGCCACCGAGAGATGCACAAACGACGGCATCATGGCGCGGCCTTTGATAATTAATGTTTTTACCGCTTCTTCCGAAAGTCGCTTTGAAACAGTCAGCAAAGAAGGGTACGAACCGTCGTGGTTACCTCGGCGGTCTTCGCCGTGGCATGTCGAGCAGTACTGACGATACAGCTGTCTGCCCGTTGTGGTTCTTGCACTGGATTCTTGCTTACGAGATACGAGCGAAGTGTAAACAGGGATTTCTTTGGAGGGGATATACATCACTCCCTGCGGGTCGGTGGCAGCGCCGCCCCATTGCCCACCGCCATCGGTGCCCGGGAAGAAAATGGTCATGTCTTTACCAATCGGTATATAAGCACTCCCCGTACGGGCTTTTTGAATCAAAGCCACCAACGAATCGCGGTCAGCTACGAATGAGTTTAAATTTTTTTCGGTAAAACCCTGTCGGGCAAAATAGGTCGGTTTAAGAGGTATAGGTTGCGTTTTTGAGGGAAATTCGCCTGCAATAGCATCAAATGTAAACGCGCGATTTTCGATGGGGAACAACGGTTTTCCACTCACTCGGTCAAACACAAAAATGTAGCCCTGTTTCGTAATCTGCGCCACAGCGTCTATTTTTCTTCCGTTTTGAACTACTGCCACCAAATTAGGAGGTGCAGGCACGTCGCGGTCCCAAATATCGTGACGCACCAACTGGTAATGCCAAAGTCGCTTTCCACTTCGGGCATCTAACGCTAGCAAACTATTAGCAAAAAGATTATCCCCTTTGCGATTTCCACCATAAAAATCGAACGCCGCCGACCCCGTAGGAGCGTACAAAATCCCCCGTTGACGATCAAGCGCCATCCCCGCCCACGAATTTGCCCCACCGATGTTTTGGCGAGCATTGGCAGGCCAAGTTGTAGCGCCCATTTCACTCGCCTCGGGGATGGTTCTAAACGTCCAAATTCGTTTACCCGTTCGGACGTCATAGGCGCGAATATCGCCTAACAAAGCAGATTCACTTTCAGACACCCGCGTTCCAACGATAATTTTATCCTCAAAAATGACATTAGGCGTATTTGAGACCACGTAATCGTCGGCATTGGGGCGTTCAATGCCCATTTTTAAATTGATTCGCCCTTTTTCCCCAAACGATTGGCGAAGTTGACCCGTAACTGCATCCACAGCATACAGCCATTTCCCCGCCCCAAAAAAGATTGTTTTTTCAGTCCCTTCTGACCAATAGCTTACCCCTCGGCTTGTCGTCCCCTCTGTTTCGCTAACGTTTGTTTTCCAAAACTCCTTGCCCGTTGCCGCATCAATCGCAAACGCTTGGGTGTTGGCCGAAACGCCGTACAAGACCCCATCAATCACGATAGGGTTACACTGTATTTGGGTGCGGTGAAAAACCGTATCAGCCCCTCCCGAGGCGTACGTCCAAGCCACTTTAAGTTGACTGACATTTTTTGTCGAAATTTGGCTTGCCTCCGAAAAATGACTTCGAGCTGCGTTTCCGTTATATTCGGGCCAATCTAAGGAAGACTCAAAAGCCATCCGAAAGGCCCAAAGCAACAAAACTACTCCTATTAAACCAACCAACAAACGATGATTCATGGATAAAATAGTGTTTAAAAGCTTCTAGAGGCAAAGTTGCCTTTGTTCAATTATTACTTCAAAAAGCATTTTCGAGCGTTTTCTACCAAATCTTTGATGGGGATGGCTTATCTTTGCATTTTAGTAACCAAGCTATGCAATTAAATACCCTCACAGCTATCTCACCCGTCGATGGACGCTATCGTCGTCAAGTTGAAAAACTCGCCCCCTATTTCTCGGAATTTGGGCTTATCCGCTACCGAATCCGCATCGAAGTGGAGTATTTCATCGCCCTTTGCAAACTCCCCCTTCCCCAATTAGAAGGTTTTGATCAATCCATTTACACTGACTTACGCGCTTTATACCTCGACTTTACAGAAACCGATGCTTTACGAATCAAAGAAATCGAATCGGTTACGAACCACGACGTAAAAGCCGTAGAGTATTTTATCAAAGAAAAACTCAAAGACAAGCAGCTTGATTCCTACTTGGAGTTTATTCATTTTGGACTTACATCACAGGACGTCAACAATACATCAATTCCGCTTTCGCTCAAAGAAGCCATTACGGACGAGATTATCCCAACGTTTGAAGAGGTTATTACCAAACTGAAAGCCTTGGCCGAAGAATGGAAACATATTCCGATGCTAGCCCGTACGCACGGCCAACCTGCTTCTCCTACTCGTTTGGGGAAAGAATTTGGCGTGTTTATCGAACGTCTTGAGAAACAACTTGCGATGATTCAGGCCATCCCTTATGCCGCCAAATTTGGTGGAGCAACGGGCAACTTCAACGCGCACCACGTAGCTTATCCTGAGATTGATTGGGTAGCCTTTGGGAATACATTTGTAAACGAAACCTTGGGACTATCGCGCAGCCAATTGACGACCCAAATCGAGCATTACGATATGCTTGCGGCATTGATGGATACGTTTAAACGTTTAAATACCATTCTCATCGACCTCGACCGTGACGTTTGGACGTACGTTTCGATGGAATATTTTAAGCAAAAAATCAAAGCAGGAGAAGTAGGGTCGTCGGCAATGCCACACAAAGTCAACCCCATTGATTTTGAGAACTCGGAAGGAAACCTGGGCATTGCTAACGCCGTTTTTGAGCATTTGTCGGCTAAGCTTCCTATTTCTCGCCTCCAACGCGACCTAACGGACTCTACCGTTCTTCGTAACCTTGGTGTACCATTGGGCCACACCATCATCGGTTTGAAAGCATTATTGAGAGGATTAGGAAAACTTGAATTGAACGAAACCGCTTTCTACGCCGACCTCGACAATAACTGGGCGGTAGTTGCCGAAGCGATTCAAACCATTTTACGTCGCGAAGCTTACCCACAACCTTACGAGGCCCTGAAAGCCCTCACGCGTAAAAACGAAAAAATCACCTCCAATACCATTGCCGAGTTTATTGATTGCCTTGAGGTATCAGAAGCAATCAAAGAGGAATTACGTGCGATTTCGCCCTTTAGTTATACGGGGGTGTAACGTTTTTTGTGGTACGGCGTGGTGCAGGTTGTGAGCAACCTGCACCACACCCAACCCTCCACGATTATATTTTACAAATGAGTGGTTGCCCCTTCACTTCCAACGAAAAAACGTCGGGACGTGCATAATGCCCAATCACGTCAAAATCCAGTTTACTTTTGGCCAATACTGAAAAATCGAGTTCGGCCATCAGCAGCCCTTCCTCATTCCAAAGTGGCCCCGCCAAGACTTCACCCAAAGGCGAGATAATGACACTTCCACCTGCGCTCATGATGTCTGGTTCTTCGATTAAGTATTCTTGATAGCGTTCGGGATAATCCGATTTTCGTACAAACTGATTGGCCGCCAATACAAAACAGCGGCCTTCTAACGCAACATGCAGCATGGTGGATTGCCACGATTCGCGGGCATCAGCAGTGGGAGCTAAATAAAGCTCTATCCCCTGCTGGTACATCGACATTCGCGCGAGAGGCATGTAATTTTCCCAACAAATCAACCCTCCTACCCGACCTACATTAGTATCAAATGTCATGAGCGTACTTCCGTCGCTTTCTGCCCAAATGTAACGCTCAAGCCCTGTGGGTTTTAATTTCCGATGCTTGCCCACCAGCACACCATCTTGGTTAAAGTAAAACAAAGCACAATGCAACGAACCACCCACGGGTTCCCGTTCGGTTACGCCCAATGCCACATACATTCTTGCCTTGCGAACAGCTTCGCCAATTTTTAGAACTTCTTCCGAATCGTATTCGATGCTATTTTTCCAATAATCGAGCCAATGCTCGCGGCTTTTTTCCGTTCGGCGACCAATGCGCGAATCAAAATTGAGGCCGCGCGGATAACAAGGAATGAAAGACTCAGGAAACAGCAACAGTTCGCACTTTGCCTGAGCTGCCTTTTCAATCCATTCAATAGCCCTTTCAACGGTTTTGGATTTATCAAAAAGAAAAGGAGTTGCTTGCACAACCCCCACTTTTACACATTTAAAACTCATGATGCTTGCCTACCTAGTTATTTTCAATGACTTTTTCTACTACGTATGCTTGCGTCCCCAACCATTTGGCTTCTTGCCCAAGTTGAGAAATAACCACATTCAAATTACTTCTAAAGTCAGTTAAACAGTATTTGTTAATGGCCTGCTCGATGGGGTTGGTAATAAACGCCCCCGCTTTAGCGACAATTCCGTCTACGATGATGATTTCAGGATTAAACAGATGAATTGCAATTGACAAACCTTTTCCCAATTCCATCCCAATCTCGTGGAGGATATCAATGGCGAAAGAATCGCCCTGCCAAGCTGAATCAATAATGATTTCAGCGTCAATTTTTTCAATATCCATTCCTGACAAGCGTGAAATACGCCCATCATTTAACCCTTTTTTGATACGGCGTAACAGGGAAGCTGCGGAAGTAATAGTATCCAAACAACCCACTTTTCCGCAGTGACACAGCTCACCGTTGGGCACTACTTGAATGTGGCCAAGTTCACCTGCAAAACCAGACGCTCCTTGAAAAACCTCCCCATTGAGAATAACCCCTAGCCCTACTCCCCAATCTATGTAAATAGCAAGCACATGGTCTTTTCCTTGCGCCAACCCAAAACGGTGTTCGCCAAGGGTAGTTGCTTTCGTATCATTGATGACGTAAACAGGAAACTTAAAGTGTCTTTCGAGCAATGTTCCAAACGATTGTTCACCTTGATTTAAGCTTCGGTAAGTAAAATTATATCCTTTGCGCGCATCGACCAAGCCAGCAACTGAAATCCCCATCGCCATAAAATCATCGTGGCGAATATTTGATTCGCTAATGACGTCTTCAGTAGCCAAGATAAGTGCATCTAGAAACTTAGATGAGTCTTCCAACTTCATATCGAGGTCTCGTCGAAATACTACCTCATTTTTGAGGTTCATAATGAGCACTTTAATATCATGAGTATTTACGTCCAACACCAAAACGTAAAAGCGTTCCGTACTAAGGCTAAACAAAACTGGTTTACGTCCTTGTTTAGTAACGCCTGTACCTACAGGCAAGATCCATTTTTCTTCCACCATCTCCTCTACAATACTCGTCACAGAAGGAACGCTGCTATGAATTACTCGGGCCAGTTCGGCAATAGATGAAGTGCCCGAACGATAAAGTTCGATCAATATACGTCGGCGGTGTAAGTTCTTTTTATAGTCAACGACCGAGGTTCTAGGTAAGGTATCTAATTCTGACGATGTAGTAGGTTCAAACATGCTATATATAAGATAGGATAAAGGAGATGCTAAATTAGTTTATTTTATGGATATAAATATAATATTAATTTTTTTTACTTAATACCTACATTTAAAAATATTTTTTTATTAACATCCGTTTGGATTAATGAAATTATTGTTAACATTGTAAAAAATTTCCTATTTTTAGATTTTATAAACTCTAACCAATTTTATTTTTTATTTTTTTTTATTAAAGTTCGGCCAATTACTCACAGCGAATGCTTGGTCAGCTCTACGTCCTTAAATCTCTTGCTTTGAGATTTTTACACTCGCAAACAATTTTTACCAAGAATCCCTTTGTTATTTATTTTTAATTTTAACCTCCATTACCAAATGAAACACAAATTACTTGCACTGATTGTCTTACTGACAATGATAGGCAGCTCTGTTTTCGCACAAACGATTACAGGGAAAGTAACTGCTCAGCCTGATGGCCAACCCCTTCCTGGCGTATCTATCGTCGTTAAGGGAACAAGTGCTGGAACTACCACCGATGTCAGTGGTAAGTTTAGTATCCAAGCGACATCAAAAAGCACACTTGTCTTCTCATACATTGGCTTCAAACCCCAAGAAGTCGCGGTAGGAAATCGCGCTAACATTGAGGTAATTCTCGAAGAAGACGCCTCTCAACTCAATGAAGTCGTCGTGACTGGACTTGGTCTTTCAAAAGAACAACGTGCGACAGGTTATGCTACCTCTAGCATTAAGTCTGATAAAATCGTTGTGGCAGCATCCCCCAACTTCGCCAATGCACTTTATGGTAAAGCGGCTGGGGTGCGGATTGCCTCTACCCCTGGGGGAGCTACCAGTGCCACTAACATCACTATTCGAGGTATTAACTCAATCACGGGTAAAAACCAACCTTTAATTGTATTGGACGGGGTACCTATCCGCGATGGAGAAGTAAGAAACAACGATTACTGGAGCGACCAACGTATTCGTGGAAATGGTTTGTTGGACATTAACCCAGAGGACATTGAGCGCCTTGACATCTTGAAGGGTGCTTCTGCGGCAGCACTCTATGGCTCGGAGGCTGTAAACGGTGTTGTTCTTATTACCACTAAGAGTGGAAAAGGTAAAAAAGGGCTTGGCGTTACTTTCAACACGAGCTATAGCGTTGATAGAATCGCATACACGCCTCGCTATCAAAATATCCGTGGTGCGGGTGCTCCTATTCACGTTAGTAATGGTGGACAAGATGCTGAAGGTTTCATTTACTATGATACAAACGGTGACGGAAGACCTGATACGCGTGGTATTACCAACTTTAGTATCAACTTTGGTCCAAAGTTTGACGGTAAGCCTACGATGAGCTGGGATGGTCAAATTCGTCCTTATGAAGCTCAGCCAGACGCCTACCAAGGTCTTTACCAACAAGGTAGTAACTCAAATATCAACCTTGCCGTTGCTCAATCAACCGACAACTCGAACATTCGTTTTTCTTTGACTCGTCAAGACAACCGTGGAATTAGCTTAGGTTCGCAAAACGTTAAAAACATTGCTAACCTCAATAGTAGCTTCAAAATTGGCAAAAAGTGGACGACGGATGTGATGATTAACTACATCAACCAAAATACCCACAACCGTCCATATTCAATCGACCGTATGATTAACAACTTCACGGGGATGATTGGCCGTTTTGACAATGCAGATTGGTATTTCAACAAGTATAAAACTAGCCTAGGGTATCGTTTTGTACAAGGAGTAAATGGTCAAAGCTTAACACCTGGAGAAAACATTATTCGTAATGGATTCAAGGCTGATATCGCTGACTACGTATGGCGTGTCAATGAGCACAACTACGATGAGTTTAGCAACCGTGTGATTGCTAGCATGACCAACCACTACCAAATCACAAAAGACCTCAAGCTTCGCCTACGTACATCTACTGACTTTACGTCTCAACGTGACGAAACTCGTCAATCGACAGAGCGTCCTTTGGCTTTTGGTTATTCTGGTTACTTTGGCCTAGCCAACTCGGTTTCGTCTCTAATGTACGGTGATGCGTTGTTGACTTACAACAAAAAAATCACCAAAGACTTAGATTTAAACGTGATGGGTGGCTACACAGCGACCAAAGAACAATATACAATGGTGAGCCGTGGCACAAACGGAGGTTTAAGTACTGAAAATTTGTTTGACATCGCTGCCTCTGTAAACGTAGCTAGCAATGGTTCTTCTCGCTGGTCAATTGTAAAAGATGCCCTACTCGGAACGGTTAACTTGGATTACAAAGGTTTTGCCTTCTTGGAAGGTACTGTTCGTAGAGACCGCACGTCAACCATGAACCCTAACAATAACACGTTTGTTTATCCTTCTGTAAACGCAAGTTTTGTCTTCACTGATGCGTTCCAACTTCCAGCATTCATCAGTTTTGGTAAAATCCGTGGTTCATGGGGTATCGTAGGTAACTATCCTGATATCTACAACGCCAATATTGCTTACAACCAATCAACATTAGGTGTTCAGCAAGTAGGTGGCCAACCTGTTCTTTATACTAACATTCCTTCCGCTTTCGGAAACGACGGTATCCGTCCAGAACAAAAGCGTGAGTTTGAATTCGGTTTAGAGACAAAATTCTTCGGAAAGCGTTTAGGGGTAGAAATCAACTACTACAACGGCCAAATCAGAGACCAAATTTTGCCACTTACTATTCCTGCCACTTCTGGGGCTACTTCGGTATTGGCTAACATTGGTACGCTTCGTAACAAAGGATTAGAAATCTTAGTAACTGCCTCTCCACTTCAAGGACGTAAGCTCAACTGGGAAACTACCTTGACGTTTGCTAAAAACTCAAACGTTGTTGAAAAATTAGCTAATAATTCTACTGAGTTATTACACGCAGATTTTGACGGGGCTGCGGCTCAATTGCGTTCGGTAGTTGGTCAACCTATGGGAGATTTCTATACTCCATTGGTAGCTCGTAGCAGCAATGGCCAAATGATTGTACAGCCTAATGGCTTGTACCAATTGGACGGTAGCAAAATGTACAAAGTAGGTAACGCTATGCCAAAAGCAGTAGGTGGTTTCCTAAATACCTTCTCTTTCAAAGGAATTACGTTGGATGTTAACATTGACTACCGTTATGGTGGCCACGTAATGCCGACTGGTCTTTTCTGGATGACCTCACGTGGTTTGACCCAAGAAAGTACCAAGTACATGGACACTGCAAGCGGTGGTCTTAGCTACTACATCAAAGATGGAAAAGGTATTCAAACCAACGCAAATCAAGGTCCTAACGGTGAAAAAGTATTCAACGATGGTATGTTACTGGACGGGGTACTTGCCAATGGTGAGAAAAACACCAACGTTATTTCTCAAGCCTACTACTACTGGCTTACTTACAACTGGGGTGGTCCTCAGTACGGTTCTTCACGTTACGAATTATACGTAGTTGAGAATAACTATGTGAAGGTACGTGAATTGTCGCTTGGCTACCAAATCCCAAGCAATATCATCAATAAAATTGGTGCTAAACAATTGACCCTTTCTGTATTTGCAAGAAACCCATTCTTCATCTACCGTTCTATCAAAGATATGGATCCAGAGCAAACTACGGCTGGTTCACGCTGGTTCCAAACTCTTAACAACGCGGGTACTAACCCTGCCACTCGTACTATGGGTGTCATGTTGAGAGCAAGTTTCTAAAAGGAGCAAACAAATTGTTGAGTCATTCCAAACAAAAGAAAACACAATGAAAAAAATAGCACTAATCGCTTTAACCACGCTTGCCCTAACTGCCTGCGAAAAGACAGATTTTGAAAAGGCGTATCGCGATCCATCTAAAATTTCGGTATCTACCGTCGAAAAACAATTTACGGGATTTTTAAACGCCAACAAATGGTACGTCTTACCTGATTACTGGAACTATTTCGTTGTGCTACGCCCAACCATCAACCGCTACAACCAAGCGGTGGGCTGGGTCAATGCCGACAATCAGTACATTCCAGGAGGAGGGTTGATTTCTGACCGTTGGAATAACTTTTACTCGACCATCGCTCAATACCGCGAAATGGAGAAAATTTATAATGGTTTGAGTGCAGAAGACCAAGCGCTTCGTCGTATTTATAAGATTACTTCAACAGTTTATCTCTATGACCACGTTCAGAAAAACGTTGACTTACACGGCGATATGCCTTTTGCCACTGCGGGGCTCTTAAGTACAAAAGGGGGGGATTATAATAACTCATATGCTACTTACGATGCTGCCGATGCTATTTATACCAAGATATTGGACGAACTTAAAGGATTTGCAGACGAGCTTAATACCATCAGCATCAACGCGGGTATTTTAACAGGTTTCAAAACGCAGGACTTTGTCAATAAAGGCGATATCAATCAGTGGAAAAGATACTGTAATTCGCTGCGTCTTCGCATTCTCACTCGTGTTTCGGATGCTTCTGCTTTCTCAGCTAGAGCAAAAACCGAAATTGCAGACATCTTGGCCAACCCAACGAAATATCCAATCGTATCGGCTAACAGCGAGAATATTCAAATTACAGTGCATGACATCAGCACTGACATCCACGCCAAAAACTTCCGCTCTGGTTTAGAAGATTGGAACGGCAACGTCGCAGGAAAAGTGATGATTGACCACATGAACAAAAATGCAGACCCTCGCCTGCGTGTGATGTTTGAGCCTGGTACCAATGCCGCAGGAAAGTATGCAGGTCTAGACCCACTTTTGACTGCATCGGCTCAAGAAGCACTTGTTGCGGGCGGTACCTTATCAATCTATAACCGTTCGACACTTAGCCGTAATCAATTCTTCCCTGGAGTTATCATTAATGCTGCCGAAATTAGTTTCCTTGCTGCTGAGTATTATTTGAAAGCGAACAATGCCGCAGCCGCTAAAGCCGCTTACGAAAAAGGGATTGCTCAGTCGGTTGAATATTACTATAATTTCAGAAAGGTAAGTAATGACAATACTGTTGCAGCCCCTGCCGCAGCAACAGCTGATGAAATCCAGAAATATATTGCTAGCGATGATGTAAGTTGGGATAAAGCATCCAATAAGCTCGCAGCTATTGCCACTCAAAAGTGGATTCACTACAGCGTAGTACAACCGTATGAAAGCTGGTCGGAAATTCGTCGATTAGATTTGCCCAAATTTAACTTTTTAGAAGACAAAGCCAACGCGCAGACACAACCTCCAGTACGTTGGTTCTACCCTTCAAGTGAGCAAATTTACAACACAACGAACTATAGTGCTGTTAAAGCAAAAGATAACCTAACTACCAAACTATTTTGGGATGTTAAATAGTACTTTCACCAATGTATGCAGTATACATACATTAAAAAAACACAACGTTAGAGTTGAACTTTGGTAAGTAGTTAGAATTCCGAGATAGTTTTTATCTCGGAATTTTTTTTATTTTTAGATTCAAAATCGCTCTCTATGATTTCTAAAATTTGGGGATTCTTTATTACGCTCTTCTGGGCAATAAATGGTTTTTCGCAAGGAAAAGAACTTGCTTTAACGTATTGTCAAAGTTGCCATTTATACCCTGAACCGTCGTTGCTGGACAAAAAAACTTGGGCCAATAGCGTCCTACCCAACATGGGGCTTCGATTGGGTATCAAAGAAGCAGGTAAAAACCCCTACGAAGACCTCGACCCCAAAGAAGAAGCACTCTTACGTGCATCTGGGACTTATCCCGAAACACCCCAATTATCCCTAGATGTATGGAATCAAATCGTTGATTTTTATGTAAAAGCCGCTCCTGATTCTCCCCTACTACAGCCCAAACACGCTCTTAGCCAACCAAAATTATCACAATTTGAAGCCCAAGAAATAAAAGTTCACGACAAGCCCATTCCTCAGACCTCGTTAGTAAAATTCAACCCAAACAATGGCATTTTGTACGTGGGTGATGCGCAAAACGAATTGTACGAAGTCGATTCACTTCTTCAATTAAGAACAACTTGGAACGTCGATAGTCCCCCCTCCGCCATTTTATTTCCCCGGAATGTCCCTCCTCGTTTGCTTACGATTGGCTCTTTTCGCCCTTCTGAACAAGCACTGGGAAAACTAATTGTTCTTGACACTGCTGTAGCCAATGCCACCCTTTACTTTGACACTATTCAGCGGGGCGTGGATTTTGCCACTGCTGACCTCAACCAAGACGGTAAAGAAGATGTCGTGATTTGCCATTTTGGAAATAATACCGGCAAATTAGCGTGGTACGAGAGTATGTTACCTGAAAAAGAATACGTTTTACTGGCATTGCCAGGTGCGCGAAAAGTGGAAATCAGGGATATGAACAACGATAAAAAGCCTGACATTATCGTACTTGTGGCACAAGCGCGAGAAAGTATACACATTTTTTATAACCTCGGGAAAGGACAGTTTAGCGAAAAGGTAGTTCTGCAATTTCCCCCTGTGTACGGAGTCAGCTATTTTGAGTTGGTGGATTTTAATAAAGATGGAGCTATGGATATTTTGTTGACTAACGGCGACAACTGGGATTATTCTGCTATTTCCAAAAATTACCACGGTATTCGTATTTTTCTAAACGATGGAAAGGATACATTTAAAGAGGCATGGTTTTACCCACTCTTCGGAACTAGTAAAGCCGTGGCGAGAGATTTTGATAACGACGGAGACCTCGACATCGCCGCTATCTCTTTCTACGACGACCTTAATCAGCCTGAGCAAGGTTTTCTGTATTTTTCCAACAAAGGAAATCTTCAATTTGATGTCTCGAGTACTCCCGCAGCTGCTACAGGTAAGTGGCTTACTTTAGAAGCCGCTGACATCGACCGCGACGGCGATACCGACCTTGTACTTGGCTCTTATTTCCACAACATCGGAGAGTTAACAAAGCTTATGTTTAAAGGAATTTTCTCCGTTCCTCAACTTCTTGTTTTAAAAAATAAGCAAAAAAAATAATGGGGTTGGGTACTGGCAAAACGCCCTACCCAACCCCACACTATTTGCTAACAACTAGCCACCCGTGTCTATTTACGACTCGCTTGGCAAACTCCTCTGAAATAGCCCACTGACTCGGCTATACCAGCTAATGGGTCTTTCATATCTTTTTCATACTCTAGGCTACAACTTCCGCTGTACTTGATTTTACGGAGCATTGCTACAAACGCAGGAACGTCGATGATACCGCGTCCAAGTTCACATGTTTTTCCTTCTTTTGAGGCCGCTGTCACGTTTTTAAGGTGAATATCAAAAATACGATCGGCATATTTTTTAAGGTCGGCAATTGGGTCATCACCAAAACGAGCATCGTGCCCCATATCAAAACACAATCCCATACGTGGGTCGAGGTTTTTAACGGCATTAATAACCGAAGACGCATTGGGCCATAATTTAATATCAGGACCGTGGATGTGAATCGCGTAACGCATGTCGTATTCTTTGACTTTTTTATCAATGTAAGGCAACAACTCTTCGTTGGGAACCCCTACGATGAGTTTTACACCTACCCTTTTAGCGTACTCGAAACCGTTATCAATCTCTTGAGTCGTTTTCATGTAAATTGGTCCCACGGCATAACCCGTTACATTAGAAGCTTTGAGGGTAGCATGAAACGCCGCGATTTGCTCATCGGTACTATTGAATGGCAAATGAAAATCTTTGATGCATAAATAACGAACGTCTACTTTACGCATCATTTCTAGGGCTTGGTCAAGCTTAAAATGGACGAAACTATAGCCTGCGATTCCAAGCTTGAACAAATCTTCTTGGACTTTAGGGGCTGCGGCTTGTGTTGAAACAACAGGAGCAACTGCACCCATTGCCAAGGCGGCACTTGCTTGTTTAAGGAATTTTCTACGATTATTCATCTTTTTCTCTGGTACATTTCTTTATAAAAGGCAAAAAAAGGGTGTAAATACTGTTTTTGGTATCCTTAGTTATTTTGAGATTGCGTTTCTCCAAAGCAATTGTAGTCCACAAACAGGTTTTGGAAAACCAAATCGTTTGTAAAAATTATGTCTACACATCCTGCCTTAGAACTTCCAAAGGAGAACGTGAGAGAATACCCCAGCTATTGGCAAGGCCGATGAACACTGTCAAAAAAGTAACCGTTAAAAACACTACGCCAACGGGCCAAAGAATTGGATTAAAGGCCATTTCAAAATTAAACGTAGCCAACGCCCAGCTTCCAATCAATGCCAGTAAAATACCTGTAAAAGCCGCCAGTGTTCCTAGAAATAAGTATTCCAACGCAGTAATAATCAATATTTGTCGGCGACTCGCTCCGAGTGTTCTCAGTAAGATGCTTTCTTGAATACGTTGATACTTAGAAATCAATACCGAGGCAATCAGGACAATCAACCCTGTCAGGATACTGAAACCTGCCATAAAGCGAATCACAAAGCCTATTTTGGCTGAAATATCGTCTAAAACTGTCAATATCAACCCTAAATCTACCATCGACACGTTTGGGAACTGCCGTACCATAGCTTGTTGAAACTGTGCCGAAACCGTCGTATTAGGCACGTGCGTGAGCAAAACGTGAAACTGAGGTGCTTCTTCCAATACACCTTTAGGAAAAAGTACCAAAAAATTGGTTTGTACCCCCGCCCAGTCCACATCACGCAAACTAGCTACAACGGTAGTAAGCATCATGCCTTGCACGTTGAACAACAGCGTATCGCCAATAGCAATAGTATTTCGTTCGGCGTAACCATCCTCTAATGAAATGGGGACAGGTTGACTCACATCTTTTACTTGGCTTACCCACTTTCCTTTGACCACTTTTTCGGTCGAAATCAACGAATCACGAAACGTCACGCGATACTCTCGACTAAACAACCCTCGCCAACGTTTGTTGGTTGAGTCTTTCAGCGCTTCGGTAGAAGTTTGTCCGTTGAGTTGTTCCAACCGCATCGTAACAATCGGGACGTCCTGCAAAATCGGTAGCTTTTGGCTTTTCACTAACTCCGTCACCGCTTGTTTTTGAGGTGTTTGAATATCAAAAAGTACCATATTAGGCTGATCGCCATCGGTCGATAGCTTGATACGCTCAAGTAACAAGTTTTGGACAAACAATAGGGTACAAATAAACATCGTACCTAGACCAATCGACACCATCAAAATGGCCGTTTGGTTGTTGGGGCGGTACAAATTGGCCATCCCTTGCCGACTCAGGTAACTCCAAGAAGCAGGAAAAAATCGACGTACCAACCACATAAGAAGGATGGACATTCCCAACAACAGTAAAAAGGCAAACGTAACCCCAACGGTAAATGCCACCGCATCGGTCCAACGCTTCATTTGAAGCCACGTAAATCCAAACACAAACGCTAGAATCAGTGCATAAACCAGCCATTTGAGCGGGTCTTTACCCAAACCCGATGGCTCGTAGGATGCACGTAATACATTGAGAGACGAAATTTTACGAATAGAAATCAAGGACAAAAGCGCAAACAAATTGGAGATAATCACCCCAAGCAACACTCCCTGCCCGATGGCCGTAAATGAAAGTGAAGTAGTTAATTCAAAAGGCAAAAAGTCTTTGAGAACAATGGGCAAAAATTGCTGAATACCAACTCCTAAAGCTGCCCCAAGCAAAGAACCCAGCAACCCAATGCCCGAGATTTGAAGTAAATAAATCAAAAATGCCTGCGACGCTTTCACGCCCAGGCAACGAAGAATAGCGATGGAATTAATCTTTTCGCGAATATAAATGTGGATTGCACTTGCTACTCCCACACACCCCAACAACAACGCTATGAACCCCACCAAACTCAAAAATCGAGTTAAATCGCGAAACGAACGGCCAGTATCTTCTTTTTGGCTTTCAACGGTTCGAAAACTGTAGTTTTCAGTTTCAAGCTTGGGTTCAATTTTCTTTACTAAGGCTTCAATATTAGTCTTTGGAGCGAATTTATAGTAATAACGATAAACAATTCGACTCCCTTTCTGCGCCAATTTAGTCTTTTCCAAAAAAGATAACGGAATATACACCGACGGTGCTACGGTGGCCGCTATCCCTGTTTGACCTGGCGCTTTTTTGAGAATCCCCACAATTTCAAACGTCATTTCACCCACTTTAATAGAATCTCCCACTTGGGCTTGGTATTGCAGCATTAAAGTTTGATCCACCAAGGCAGCTTGTTTTGTACGAAACTCTTTTGCGGCAGAAATAGGCTCCGTTTCAAGGGTTCCGTAGTAAGGGAAATCACCCTCCAAAGCCCGAATTTGCGCCAAACGGGTTCCACTATTTTTGGGAAAATAAATCATCGAAGCAAAGCTCATCTCCTTCGACTTTTGCCCTTTTAGCGAATCCATCAGCGTCGTCATTTTGTCATTTGGAGGTTGATTATCAGACAATTCCAAATCCGCCCCCAATAACTCAGCCGCTTGGCTATCAATATTTTCCCGCAAATTATACCCCAAAGAATAAATAGCTACTAATGCTGCAATACCCAACACTATCGACGAGACAAACAGCAATAATCTCGAATAGTTTCGACGGCTATCGCGCCAAGCCATTTTTAAAAGCCAACTTAAGTTATTGTTCATGCTTTGTCGAATTAATCAATTACTTTGCCTCCTTTGATTCTGATAATACGCTGCGTTTTTGCGGCTAATTCCAAGTTGTGCGTCACCAGAATCAAGGTTGTACCAGCTTCTTTGTTGAGGTCAAACAGTAGTTTTTCGACCTTTTCACTTGTTTCAGCGTCAAGATTACCCGTGGGTTCGTCGGCAAACAAAATTTGAGGTTGGTTAGAAAACGCTCTTGCCAACGAAACACGCTGCTGTTCCCCACCACTTAGTTGTGTAGGATAGTGATGTCCTCGCTCGGCCAAGCCCACTTTATCCAACAAATCCAGCGCCCGACTTTTAATATTCTTCTCTCCGCGAAGTTCAAGCGGAACCATCACATTTTCGAGGGCAGTGAGGGTGGGTAAAAGCTGAAAGTTTTGAAAAATAAAACCAACATAACGATTCCGAACATCTGCAAGTTGGTCTTCATTGAGGTTGTTTAGGCGAATTCCGTTCAGTTCTACACTTCCCGAAGTGGCGCGGTCGAGGCCCGCACAAAGACCTAATAGCGTTGTTTTTCCGCTTCCCGAAGGCCCAACGATGGAAAGCGTTGCCCCTGCTTCTACCGAAAAGTTAATATCATCAAGTACCTTAAGTTCACGGTTTCCACTGCGATACACCTTCGCTACGTGTTCCAGTTGCAGTATATTTGCCATATTGTTTGGTTTCGCGCAACGCTTTTGGTCATAGGAGGAGGAATACTTTCTTTCTCAGAAACTTATGCAGCGCTGCGTGGGTTTATGTTTCGATGGTTTCCTAATCAAAATACAATATGCTTAAAATAGTTTCGCGTTTATCAATTTATTTTTTTGCCCTGGCACTTCTAGCTTGCAATAACGGCGAAAAACAAACAACTAAACAACCAAAAACAAGCGACACTACAATTGTTGCGGCATCCCAAAAGGAAGTAAAAAACATCCTAATTTTTGGAAATAGCCTCACCGCTGGGTATGGACTTGAACCAGACCAAGCTTACCCCTCACTGTTGCAAAACCGCATAGATTCCTTACAACTCCCCTACAAGGTAGTCAACGCAGGTTTAAGTGGCGAAACTACTTCGGGCGGTAACAGTCGTTTGGACTGGGTTTTGAGGAATAAAGTAGATATTTTCATTTTAGAATTGGGGGGAAACGATGGTTTGCGTGGTATTCCTGTGACCGAAACGCGTAAAAATCTTCAAGCGATGATTGACAAAGTGAAAGCTAAATACCCCGAGGCTAAGATTATTTTGGCGGGAATGCAGGTTCCTCCAAGCATGGGAAAAAAGTACGGCGAAGAGTTTAAAGTGATTTATTCCGAATTGGCCAAAAAGAACAATGTTGAGCTAATTCCTTTCTTGCTCGAAAACGTGGGGGGCGAAGTAAAACTTAACCAGAAAGATGGCATTCACCCCAACGCTGAAGGGGCCAAAATAGTAGCCCAAAATGTGTGGGATGTGCTAAAGCCACTACTGTAACCCAGTTTAAGTATTCTTTTTCTACGATTGACAGGCAGGATACCCGTACCACCGAAAGACACTCATTTTATTTTACTATCCTCTAAACCCGATACTAACCTATGCTTTCTACTACTAATTGTTTATTCGACATTCTGGATTTTACGGTTCGTCCCCAAAATAAGCCCAATGTTTTTGCCTGCAAAAGACAAGGCGAATGGCTGACGTTTTCGGCAGAAAATATTCTTCAACAGATAGACGCCGTCAGTTTGGGATTGATTGGTTTAGGAGTACAAATAGGCGACCGTATTGCGATTGTCTCTGATGGTCGCCCTGAATGGAATATACTGGACTTTGCTCTCCAACAAATTGGTGCCGTATCGGTTCCCATTTATCCGATGCTCACCCTCGACGATTTTCAATTTATTTTTCATGAAGCAGAAGTAAAATTTGTGTTTGTGGGCGATGCGAGTCTTTTCCGCAAACTCATCGACGTCGTCGCTACTGCACCTGCCATCGAGGAAATGTTTACGTTTGATGCCGTAAAAAGTGCCAAAAATTGGCAATTTGTCCAATCGAGAGCCGACGAAGCCCTCCGTCCCGAACTTGAGGCTCGCAAAGCTAGCATTCAACCTGATGACCTTTTGAGCATTATTTATACATCAGGTACGACAGCAACCCCCAAAGGAGTGATGCTTTCACATAATAATCTTATGAGCAACGTAATTGAAGGCTGTAAACTGATTGCATTCGGCCCAGAAGCACGAGCACTCAGTTTTCTACCTCTCAATCACGTCTTTGAACGCATGGTTCAGTACGTGTACATGCGAGCCGGAATCTCGATTTATTACGCCGAAAATGTAACCACCATTGCCGAAAACCTCAAAGAGGTACGCCCTACAGTGCTTTCGACGGTGCCTCGTTTGCTAGAAAAAGTGTATGATAAAATCATCGCCAAAGGCTACGAACAGCCTCGTATTCAGCGAAATATATTCCTTTGGGCACTGGATTTAGGTTTAAAATACGACCCCAACAAATCCATGGGTTTTTTGTATGACACCCAACTAAAGTTGGCGCGTAAGCTGGTTTTTAGCAAATGGCAAGAAGGGCTAGGAGGGAAATTAGAAATGATTGTAGCAGGGGCAGCTGCCACACCGCCACGCATTGCACGGGTGTTTTGGGCCGCAGGTATTCCTGTTTGCGAAGGATATGGATTAACTGAAACGTCGCCAGTTATTTCCTTTAATCAGCTTTTTCCCCAGCCAGAAATACGCATTGGAACCGTTGGGCTCGTTATTGATGGTGTTGAAGTAAAATTGGCTGACGATGGCGAAATCCTGGTCAAAGGGCCTAATGTAATGAAAGGGTATTACCTAAAACCAGAACTCACGGCTGAGGTAATTGATGCTGAGGGCTGGTTTCATACAGGAGACATTGGCGAATGGATAGAGGGTCGTTTTTTAAAAATCACCGACCGTAAAAAAGAGATTTTCAAAACTTCGGCGGGGAAATACGTGGCTCCTCAAGCCGTCGAAGCCAAACTCAAAGAGTCATTTTTTGTAGAACAAGCGGTGGTAATGGGTGATGGACAAAAATACGCCGCCGCGCTGATTGTCCCGTCGTTTGAAGCCATCAAAGAATTTTGTCGGGTAGAAAACATCACCTATACCAGCGACGAAGAAATCATCAAGAATGAAAAAGTAGTGGCCAAACTTCGCGCGGAAATTGAAAACGAGAATCGGGAATTAGCTCCATACGAACGCATCAAGAAATACCACCTATTGTCAAGCCCTCTTTCGGTTGAAAATGGAGAACTAACCCCCACCCTCAAACCCAAGCGCCGTATAATTCAGGAAAAATACAAGGAGCAAATTGCTGGATTATTTGATTAGGCTGCCATGGCAAATGAGAGTTTTCCTACGAGACCTGAAATGTCTATTTTCCCTAAATCAACACGTTTTGACACATTTAGAATCTCGATGCCCACTAGCGACCCATCTTCAGCGAAATCAAGAATAGCTCCTGTTTTTTCTTCGTCTGTCTAATGTCATACTTTAATTTCATGAGTACTTTTCAAATTTTTGAAGTTTTATAAACTGTTTTAAGTAAGGGTGGCAACTTACCTGTATTAACAAAAACACAAATGAAGTAACCAACCGTTTCATGAACAATTTTTTTGATAAATAAGGTGTTCTTCAGAATCTAGAAATGTTGAATCAATTAAACGATTATCTGGATAAAGAAGGGGCAAGATAATTTCTTCTTTTTCCGAAAAGCTTCCATGACTTGTTTTACATCCAAAAGCGACAATTCAGGGCTTTGACGTTTCCGTCGAGCGCTTGGGCAAAGCAACGAACTAAAAAATTATCCAGACGCCGCTCCTCTGAAACATCAGGACTGTAGGCTATCCCTGAGGTGATTGGCCGAAAATTTAAAATTTTTCACATGAATAATCAAGCCGAATAACGCCATTTAAAGAACCAAGCCAAACAATATTTTGGGCATCTACAAACATGCCAAATAATATTGAGAGCTTCACCTAGCTTGTTTTTAGGGGAGTGACTGAAATAATAATGGTATTTTCGTTCTTTGGTGTTATATCTTACAACAACTTTATATCCCACCACCCGGATGTCACCTGCGGGAGTTCCAGTGGTCTAATCGATATAATCAAAATCATGCGAGATGAATACCTCGGGAATAATACGAGATTTTTGGGGTTTAAAATGATAGGCTAACATCCCTTCCCCTTCGCGGATATACCAAAGTTCGTCTTAAGCGCCATAAAAGGGGGCATCCTTTTTTTAGCTCCCGCCTGTTTTTTATCCACGATTAAACTAAACCATTCGGAAGAACGCTCATAACACCTTTTTCTATGCCCAACCAAATATTCCATCTCGGTCTTCGACCAACCGCGCAATGCTGACTCCGTGAACAGAATGGGGATTATTAGACCCAGGTTTATAGATTTCAAGCCGTCTTGTGTGCCAAAAACCCACGAAAATCTTTAAGCACATGATAGGGCGACCCTTGCGATAGCCCTTTCTCTACCCCAATATGCTCCACTCGGTAGTTTTGAAAAAGCCCCCCTATACACTAAAAATGTAAAAATGAAGAGAAAAAATCTGTACAAAGTGCCCCTGAGTTTAGGTAATAACTCCCTCGGCACCTAGGCAGAGGTTAGGCAATTTACAGAAAAATATACTTATAAGTCAAAACTAAATCGAGTATTTTCAGGGCCAACCACCAAAGTAGCTCGGCGGCCTACAATCATTGCTCGGTTATCGGGCGCGTGCCCTACTGGAAAATCAAAGCAGACGGGGTAGTGGTAGTCTTGTATATAGTCATTGATAATTTCGAAATGATTTTTACCAAATGAAGATGATTCGTTATCCTTCATGTCAGTAAATTGCCCTACAACCAAACCCGCCAAATAATCCAGTTTTCTAGCCCGTTTGAGCTGAACCATCATCCGATCAAGGTTGTAGTAATATTCCTCCACATCCTCAATAAACAGGATTTTTCCTTTGGTATCCAAATCAGAACGCGAGCCTATCAAATGAGCAATTAGGCATAAATTTCCTCCAACAACAACCGCCTCTGTTTTACCTTGACGATTAAATTCGTGAGTAGGCACTATGTATTCCAACGACTCCCCCCACAGTGCTTTTCGAAGACTTTCAAGAGCATTTCCTGCGCCTTTGTCACCAAATAATTTTGGCATAGTAGCATGTAAACTCTCACAACCCAGGCCATGAAGATGGCAGTGAATAGCCGTAATATCGCTAAAGCCAATCAGCCATTTAGGTATTTTTTTAAATTTTTGGAAGCGTAGTTTATCAATAATTTTGGAACTTCCATAGCCTCCCCTTGCCGAAAATACTGCCTTAATACTGGGGTCATCGAGCATCTGTTGCAGGTCATCACGACGCTCCTCATCGGTTCCTGCAAATTGGTTATAATTGGCATGAAGTGTTTGTCCTTCAACAACTTCCAACCCCCAATCTTCGCGTAAAATTCGAAGTCCTTCTACCAACGATGGGTATGAAACTTTACTAGCCATCGCCACCACTCCCACACGGTCTCCTGCTTTTAAAAATGCTGGTTTTATCACGTATTTTCTGGCTTTAGTCTACCGTAATATACTTTAGTTACTTTTATCTTTATCCCGACTGACCGCCAAATAAGCCGCGCCAATCAAGGCCATCAGCAACAAAACCCCAACGACCTCAAACGCCCACACGTGGGTTGTCATGAGATGTAGCCCAAATTGTCGTAAAGTCGTACTTCGGATAGCTGGGTCATAGTTAACTTCTGGACCGTGTAGAATCAAAAAATTGGCATGAACAATCAACCAAAGAAGTCCGCCAAATACCGCCAATGCAACAACTGTTCCCCAGAAGCGATTTACATTTTGGGTAATAACGGCATTAGACTGCTGACTATCAGTACGTTCAACACGGTGGCTAAGCATGACTCCGAAAATGAGTAGAATGAGCACACCACCTACGTAAATGAGTAATTGAGAAACGGCTAGAAAATCAGCGCCTGCCAAAACAAAAAGCGCAGCTACCCCCAACAAGGTTATAAAAAGACAAAGGGCGGCATACATCACATTTTTGGTAAATAAAATAGTAAGTGCTGCCCCCACTGCAAGTGCAGAAAAACCGTAAAACGCTATTTCTTCCATGAAAATGGTCATTTAAAATCACACTAGGACAAAGCGCCCAACTGCTACTTCCCAAAGGTGTAAATCAGTCCGAAATTACTTTTTAGTATCCCTGAATCAAACTTTCTATTTACGTAAGGTGCAATTTCTAAAGCAACACCAACTTGTGGAACCGACTTAAAAGGAGCTACTCTAGTACCTGTATTCAATGAATACCCCTCCACCACATTTTTGGTTTGATTGGCCAATACACCAATAAAATTAAAACGCACTCCTCCACCTACATAAAACTGTGCCGCTTGAGTTCGTTTAAAGGTAAATAATGGCAATACTTCTGTGCTTAGACTGCCAAAAAGTGTATTGGTTTGAAGGCGTGCGTCCAACCAAACAACTTTTTTGGGATTAGTACTCACCGTAATCAATCCGTTCCAAGGATAATACCCAACCGACTGTGCGTGAGCTTGAGTAAACCCAAAAAACAGTCCTAAAAAAATCCCCGTTCGGATGAATATCCGAGCGGGGACACTAGAATGGTTGCGTTGAAGAAACATCTGGAAAGAGTTATCTCATTTTAAGTTTACCCATTTTTTCCATTGAGTTCATCTTTTTCATCATTTTGCGCATTTCGTCAAACTGCTTCAGAAGATTATTTACTTGTTGGAGAGAAGTTCCACTACCCGTTGCAATGCGTTTTTTGCGACTGTTATCAATCATATCTGGATTTTCGCGCTCCACAGGTGTCATCGACTGAATGATGGCTTCAATGGGTTTGAACGAATCATTGTCGATATCCATATCTTTCACCGCTGCTCCCATGCCAGGAATCATACCCAACAAGTCCTTGACATTCCCCATCTTCTTGATTTGCTGCAATTGCCCCAAGAAATCGTTGAAATCAAATTTATTTTGACGCATTTTGGCATTCAAACGCTTTGCTTCGTCTTCATCAAACGCTTGTTGAGCGCGTTCTACCAACGAAAGTACGTCTCCCATGCCCAAAATACGGCTCGCCATACGGTCAGGGTGGAAACTATCAAGCGCTTCCATCTTTTCACCCGTCGAGATAAACTTAATCGGTTTATCCACAATTTGGCGAATAGATAAAGCCGCTCCACCTCGCGCATCTCCATCTAATTTGGTAAGAACAACCCCATCAAAATTCAAACGTTCATTAAACGTTTTGGCTGTATTTACCGCATCTTGTCCCGTCATTGAGTCAACAACGAACAAAATTTCGGACGGTTTGAGAGTTGTTTTAATATTTTCAACCTCACGCATCATGACCTCGTCGACGGCCAAACGACCAGCAGTATCGACGATTACAATCTTTTTACCCGATTTTTTAGCGTGAGCAATGGCATTTTGAGCAATTTCGACTGCGTTTTTATTCTCAGGCTCAGCATAAACATCTACACCAATTTGCTCCCCAAGAACTTTCAACTGGTCAATCGCTGCTGGACGGTAAATGTCACAAGCAGCCAACATCACCTGACGGCCTTGACGCTTAAGCATGTTTGCTAGCTTACCCGAAAATGTCGTTTTACCAGAGCCCTGAAGACCTGCGATTAAAATAACGGCAGGGTCACCTTTTGTATTGATACTTTCGGCTTTGCCACCCATCAACTCTGTCAGCTCTTCATGGACAATTTTCACAAACATTTGCCCAGGCTCAACAGCAATAAGAATTTTCTGGTCGAGGGCCTTGTCCTTAATTTTGTCAGTGATTTCTTTGGCCACTTTAAAATTAACGTCGGCATCTACCAAAGCACGGCGCACCTCTTTAATAGTCGCTGCTACGTTAATATCCGTAATTCTGTCTTTCCCCTTAAGGGTTCGAATGGCTTTGTTTAATTTATCCTGTAAGCTTTCAAACATAGTAAACGCAAATAAAATGAGGGCACAAATTTAGTGAAACAAGTCTGGAAACCATAATATCTTTAAAGAGCAGTGTGAAAAGTAGTACGATAATTTTAAATTTGCGCCGCAAAAAAACTAAAAATCGAAACGTCCGTCATGAATATGAAGAGCAAAACAACTACTTACTGGCGCTGCATGAGCGTAGCACTTGGAATGTTATTGGCAGTAGGTACGTTGATGGCCCAAGTCAAAATTACGTTTCCAGTTGAAAGAGCCATCTTTCAGAGAAACAATGCCAACCAAGCTGTCATCTCTATTGGTGGATATTATACCCAAGCCGTTGACCGAATAGAAGCTCGACTTGTTCCAGTAATTACAGGCCAAGGGCAAGAAACTGCTTGGTCGACTATCCAATCAAACCCACAAGGAGGGTCGTTTTTAGGGACACTAACAGGGCGTGGCGGTTGGTACACACTTGAAGTTAGGGCTTTTTATGGCCCCAATCAAGTAGGTCGCGATGCCATTAGCCGCGTGGGTGTGGGTGAAGTGTTTTTAATTGCTGGACAATCAAATGCTCAAGGTTTTTTTGACTTTGGTGGCCCCGCTGCCACCGATGACCGCGTCAATGCTGTTACTTGGGACAATCAAAACTCTGATAAAACCAACAATCCAACCCTTACGTTTGCACAAGTTACAGCCAACATGGTCATCGGGCCACGCGGGCGTAGTGCATGGTGCTGGGGGGCGTTGGGAGACTTACTTGTCAGAAAACTAAATGTGCCAGTGATGTTTATGAATGCCTCTTGGTTTGATACATCTACTCAGAATTGGCTAGATGCCGCCAACGGTAAGCCCGTTGAAAGCCGAGTACCCGGCGTATTCTTACCACCAGGTATGCCCTATTCTAATTTCAAGACATCACTCCAATACTACGGTTCTATTTTAGGATTAAGGGCTATTTTATGGTTGCAAGGCGAAAACGATGCTGCCGCACGTGTAACGAAAACGGCTTACCAAAACTCATTACAAGGCTTAGTAAATGTTGCTCGTATAGAACAAGGGGAAGTGTTATCTTCACTTCCGTGGGTATTATCACGCACTTCTCGTTACGCTTTCAATAACGCTTCATTTGTATCCCAGGATGTAATTGATGCCCAAACAGCCATTATAAATATTCCATTTAATAAATGCTATGGTGGGCCTTTTACGGATAACATTCAAGTACCACGCCCAGCCAAAAATCCCGTCAATGGGCAGGATGACTATGTTCACTTTCAAGGCCAGGGTTTGGTAGACTTGGCTCGTGCATGGGACAACTCGCTTCCGCCAAGCTTTTTTGCAACTGTAGTGCCAGTTATGGCTCGTCAGCTTCTTCCTATTTCTATCACCTGCAACACACCTGCGGTAAGTTTTAACGCCAAAGCACCCAACGGATTTACGTCCTATTTGTGGAGTACTGGTGAAACGACCCAAGCCATTACGGTTAAAGGAACAGGTACATATCAAGTGACCATGAAAGACAATGCTGGTAATACCTACCTTACCGCTCCTATTACAGTATCCGAAAACGTAGAACCTCCAGTACCTACTATCACCCCAAGTGGCCAACAAGTGATATGCGCTGATTCATCGCTTTTATTATCGGTTAATGTATCTTCCATTAACACCGTGACTTGGAGTAACTCTTTCGAAGGGCGTACTATTTCCGTTAGAAATCCTGGCCAATACACGGCAAAAATCACCAACATTTATGGTTGTGTTTCTGCCAATTCAGCGCCAATAACCATCAAAACCATCAATGTAAAGGCACCTACGGTATTTCAATCAGGGCCTTACAGCGTGCAAGCTCACCCCGATTCATCAATTTTTGCTTTTGCTGATTCGAAAGTTTCCAACATTTCTTGGGATTGGTCACAAGGTGGTCGAACATTAGCTAATACACAATCAGCCATTAAGGTCACCGACATTGGTACCTTTAGTGCCCGTTCGAGAGTGACGTTCGTGTCGGCTTCGGGGGGAAGTGCACGAACGTGTGTTTCTCCTTATTCAGCCGTAGTATCATTCCGACCAGCAGATAAAGAAGAAGGTTTGATTATTTATCCAAACCCAACTCGCCAAGGGAAAATCGCCATTGAAACCTTTGATAATTTGACAAATGTCCAAATAACTGTCGTTAATATTTCCGGGCAAGTGGTTTATCGTGAGAAACTTCCTACTTTAGACATTCGTAAGGTGGTCGACTTATCTCATTTACCAGATGGCGAGTATATTTTCAAAATTTCGTCAACGACGCTTAATGACTCACGAAGAATTATTATAGATTATTGATATTTTCGGGGCTTCTGTAGTGTACAGAAGCCTTTCTTATTAATTTTACAGCGCCGTTTAAAAACCAAACCACTTACATTTGGTTTACTTGGTGGACATTCCTAATTTTAAGTACTAAGTTAATCTGCATTAACCAATCCCCATACGAATGAATTATTTACCCTCAGACTACCTACCTATCCTCATTCAACTCGGCTTGGCATTGGCCTTCATCGTGGTGACTATGATAGTAACACACTCTATCGGTCCGAAGCGTAATAGCGAACGTAAAGACGAAGCTTTTGAATGTGGTATCGAATCAAAAGGAGATGCGCGCACTCCCATTTCTATCAAATATTTTCTAGTAGCCATTCTATTCGTCTTGTTTGACGTTGAGGTTATTTTTATGTACCCTTGGGCGGTCAACTTCCAAAAATTAGGGTCACAAGGATTTGTAGAAATGATTTTATTTATGGGCTTACTTTTGGCAGGCTTTTACTACATCATCCGTAAAGGTGTTTTAGACTGGGAAAAATAACAACGATTAACCATCAATTATGGCAACTGATATAAAAATAGTAGAAGCTCCTGAAGGATTTGAAGGCTCGGGCTTCTTTGCTACCTCTTTTGATAAAGTAGTAGGCTTGGCCCGTAGCCACTCATTGTGGCCATTGCCGTTTGCAACCTCTTGCTGTGGAATTGAGTTTATGTCTACCATGGCTTCGCGTTATGACTTAGCTCGCTTTGGCTCAGAGCGTCCTAGTTTTTCTCCTCGCCAAGCCGATATGTTGCTAGTTGCAGGCACAATTGCTAAAAAAATGGCCCCTGTATTGAAACAAGTATACCTTCAAATGGCCGAGCCCCGCTGGGTAATTGCCATTGGTGCTTGTGCCTCAAGCGGTGGGGTTTTTGATACATACAGTGTTTTGCAAGGAATCGACCGTGTTATTCCTGTGGATGTATACGTGCCTGGTTGCCCTCCTCGCCCAGAGCAAATTTTGGAAGGCATCATGCAGGTTCGTGAACTTACCCACAACGAATCCCTCCGCCGTCGCAACGGGGCTGAATACCAAGCTCTGTTGGCATCGTATAATATTCAGTAATCAACGACTTTACCATTGAGATTTATGCTCAGCAACCAAACAGTAGCAGAAGAAATCGTCAAAAAATTTGGGGATGACGTCTATGATTTTGAAGAGCCTTTCGGACTACTTACGCTCACCACTACCCGTGAACAAATCATTCCGATGCTCGAATACCTCAAAAATCATTCGGATTTTAAAATTAGCTTTTTAACAGATATTACTGGGGTACATTTCCCCGACACTATTCCCGACCGTGAATATGCTGTGGTATATCACTTGCACAGCTTTATTCACAACTTCAGGGTACGTATTAAAGTATTTTTGGCCGAAGCCGATTTGCACATTCCTTCCGTAACGAATGTATATGCAAGTGCTAACTGGATGGAA
This sequence comes from Runella sp., assembly GCA_023254175.1. GTDB lineage: Bacteria > Bacteroidota > Bacteroidia > Cytophagales > Spirosomataceae > Runella. Next base: position 64,156 of record JALQYJ010000030.1, read on the forward strand.
CGAGAGACGTTTGACTTCTTCGGAATTATCTTCGATGGTCATCCTAATTTAGTTCGTATTCTGAATATGGACGAAATGGATTACTTCCCGATGCGCCGCGAATATCCATTAGAAGACCCAACGCGCGAAGATAAAATTGATGCTCTTTTTGGACGATAATAATAAGTAAAACAAGAAATGACCGAAGCTAACATTGCCAAATCAACTAGCGGTAATCTTGTCAAAGACGAACCAGTACAATACGTCAATGAACTGACTACCCTCAACCTTGGCCCTACCCACCCCGCCACACACGGTATTTTTCAAAACGTGTTGACGATGGACGGTGAAAAGATCATCGCTGGGGAACAAACAGTCGGGTATATTCACCGCGCTTTTGAAAAAATTGCCGAGCGTCGTCCGTTTTACCAAATTACGACCCTCACCGACCGCATGAACTATTGCTCGTCTCCTATCAATAATATGGGGTGGCACATGACGGTGGAAAAACTTCTAGGCGTTGAGGTTCCAAAACGCGCTCAGTATATTCGAGTTATTATGATGGAATTGGCACGTATTGCCGACCACATCGTTTGTAACGGTATCTTGGGGGTAGACACAGGAGCATTCACCGGTTTTCTTTATATCTACGAATACCGTGAAAAAATCTATGAAATTTACGAAGAAATGTGCGGGGCGCGTCTGACAACCAACATGGGGCGTGTAGGTGGAATGGAACGCGATTTGTCGAAAGAAGCAATTCGCAAAATCAATGAATTTTTGACGACTTTCCCTCCTATTCTTAAAGAGTTTGAGCGTTTATTCAACCGCAACCGTATTTTCATGGATCGTACCATTGGCGTGGGTGGAATCTCTGCTGAGCGTGCCATGAGCTACGGGTTTACAGGGCCCAACCTTCGTGCTGCTGGTGTGGATTATGACGTGCGCGTTATGAATCCTTACTCTTCATACGAAGATTTTGAATTTGATATTCCCGTTGGACAACACGGCGATACTTACGACCGTTTCATGGTTCGCAACGAAGAAATATGGCAAAGCCTTCGCATCATTGAGCAAGCTTTGAAAAACCTTCCAGAAGGCCCTTATTTTGCCGATGCTCCCGAATATTATCTTCCTCCAAAGCAAGAGGTATATCGTAGCATGGAAGCGCTCATTTATCACTTTAAAATTGTGATGGGTGAAATCGACGCTCCCGTTGGTGAAGTATATCACGCCGTAGAAGGTGGAAATGGAGAATTAGGGTTTTACTTAATCAGTGACGGAGGGCGTACACCGTATCGTTTGCATTTCCGTCGTCCGTGTTTTATCTATTATCAGGCTTACCCTGAAATGTGCGTTGGTAGCACTATTTCTGATGCTATCGTGACCATGAGTAGTCTAAACGTAATTGCAGGTGAGTTGGATGCTTAATCGATATTGAAAATGACTGAAACTACAAATACTGTTGCTTTTACCCCCGAGCGTCTAGCAAAAGCCCAAGAGATTATAGCTCGTTATCCTGATGGAAAACAAAAATCAGCATTGTTACCATTGCTTCACCTAGCCCAAGAACAATACGGTTGGGTAAGTCCTGAAGTGATGGACTACGTAGCTAGTTTGCTTTCTATCTTGCCCATCGAAGTATACGAAGTAGCATCGTTTTATACAATGTTTCACCTCGACCCCGTAGGAACGCACGTCATTGAATACTGCCGTACAGGACCTTGTTGCCTCATGGGCGGAGAAGATGCCTATGGCTACCTCAAGTCGAAATTAGGTATTAATACAGGAGAAACAACCCCCGATGGAAAGTTTACCCTCAAAGAAGTAGAGTGCTTAGCCGCCTGCGGGTGGGGCCCAGTCTTCCAGATTCGTGAAAAATACTACATGAATCTGACCAATGAGAAGATTGATGAAATCATTGATGAATTAAGCAAAGACTAAAAGATACTTTTATTGATATACTATGCCAGTAAAAATTCTTACCGAACACATTAATGTTCCCGGTATCAACACCTTCGAAGTCTATCGTAAGATGGGCGGTTATACTGCGGTAGAAAAGGCATTGAAAACAATGACTCCCGACGAAATTGTCGAGGAAGTCAAAAAGTCAGGCGTTCGTGGTCGCGGTGGCGCAGGGTTCCCGATGGGAATGAAGTGGAGCTTTTTGGCCAAACCAGAAGGAGTACCCCGTTATTTGGTCTGCAACGCCGATGAATCAGAACCTGGTACTTTCAAAGACCACTACTTGATGAAAAACAACCCTCACTTGTTGATTGAAGGGATGATTGTTTCAAGTTTTGCCTTGGGTGCCAACAAATCGTTCATCTACGTTCGCGGAGAATTGATGTACGTAATTCATATCCTTGAGAAAGCCATCGCCGAAGCAAAAGCTGCGGGCCTTTTGGGTAAAAATATTCTTGGCTCTGGCTACGACTTGGAGCTTGTGGTTCAGCCTGGAGGGGGTGCTTACATTTGTGGTGAAGAAACTGCCCTCCTTGAGTCATTAGAAGGAAAACGTGGAAATCCACGTAACAAACCTCCCTTCCCTGCGGTAAAAGGGCTTTATCAGTGCCCTACGGTTGTTAACAATGTGGAATCAATCGCAAACACTCCTTGGATTGTTAACAACGGTGGCGAGGCATACGCCGCCCTTGGGGTAGGCCGTAGTACAGGTACTAAACTTATCTCTGTTTCGGGCCATGTTAATAAGCCTGGCGTGTACGAAATTCCATTGGGTATCACAGTCGAGGATTTTATATATGCCGACGAATGGTGTGGCGGGATTCGTCCGGGTCACCACTTAAAAGCAGTAGTTGCAGGAGGTTCGTCAGTCCCTATTTTGCCTGCCAATCTCATTCTTACTTTGGCTAATGGCGATAAAAGATTAATGACATACGAATCATTGTCTGACGGCGGTTTTGCAACGGGAACCATGCTCGGTTCAGGCGGATTTATCGTTATGGACGAAACGACCTGTATCGTTCGCAATACCTTGACATTTGCCCGTTTCTACCACCATGAATCGTGCGGACAGTGTTCACCTTGCCGCGAAGGAACAGGCTGGATGGATAAAGTACTTGACCGTATCGAGCACGGTAAAGGGAATATGCGTGATATTGACTTGCTAGTGGATGTAGCAAAAAAAATCGAAGGAAACACCATTTGTCCATTAGGAGATGCTGCCGCTTGGCCAGTATCAGCGGCTATTCGTCACTTCCGTCATGAATTTGAATGGCACGTGACACACCCGCTCGAAGCAACGAAACCCGGTGCTGTGTACCGTGGTGAAATGGAATTAGTTTAAGAGATTGAAGTTTGATTTTGAACTAGGAATAATACATGGAAACTACTGCACCGCAGTTATTCAAAATAACGTTTGACGGTATCGAAATCGAAGTGCCGCCAGGAACAACCATTATGCAAGCGGCTCGTAAAATTGCCGAAGCCGACTCAACTAAAATGCACCTTGCGCCTCCTGCCATGTGCTATTATGAACCCCTTAAAGGTTCGGGTGGGAAGTGCCGTGCTTGCTTGGTAAAAGTAACAGCAGGGTCGGCAAAAGACCCTCGCCCAATGCCCAAGTTAGTACCATCGTGTATTACTGCGGTGCAAGATGGCATGATTGTCGAAAACACAACCAACGAAGCTGTGGTAGAAACCCGTAAAGGTATTGTGGAGTTTTTACTACTTAACCACCCACTCGACTGCCCTGTATGTGACCAAGCAGGGGAATGCCACCTTCAGGATTTTGCATTTGAGCACGGCCGTGTTCAAACTCGCTACGAAGAAGAGCGTCGTACGTTTGATAAGCAAGATATTGGCCCGTATGTTCAGTTGCACATGACACGTTGTATCTTGTGTTACCGCTGTGTATTTACTGCAGACCAAATCACCAACAAGCGCGTACACGGGGTGATGAATCGAGGCGACCATGCCGAAATTAGTACCTACATTGAAAAAGCGATTGACAACGACTTCTCAGGTAATGTTATCGATGTATGTCCCGTTGGTGCGTTGACTGATAAAACCTATCGTTTCAAAAACCGCGTGTGGTTTACCAAACCAGTAGAAGCACATTGTGACTGCGAAAAATGTAGCGGTAACGTAACTCTTTGGTACCGTGGCGATGAAGTAATTCGTGTAACTGCTCGTAAAAACGAATGGGGGGAAGTAAAAGAATTCATTTGCAACACCTGCCGCTTTGAACGTAAAAAAACCAGTGACTGGACCATCGAAGGCCCAACGAAAGTGGCGCGTTATTCGGTTATTATGGCCAATAAATACCGTGCTGACTTGAAAAAACCTGACTTCGGTTTAAAAGTAGCGGCTTCTCAGTACAAACAAATCGACGATTCACGCCCATTTGTAACTGACAATGAAGCGATTCGAGAGTTGAGTAAAGAAAATAATGCAAAAGCCAATCAACGTTCGTTGGCAGAGAAAAACTAAAAACAGTCACTTCGATTATGACTTTTTCAATTGACGTAGCTTTTATCATCAAGGCAATCATCATTCTGCTTATTTTTGCCATTACCCTGTTGATTGCCACTTACTCGACTTACGCCGAACGTAAGGTTGCCGCTTTTATCCAAGACCGTATCGGCCCTAACCGTGCAGGTCCGTTTGGGTTACTTCAACCTATTGCCGATGCAGTCAAAATGTTCTTCAAAGAAGACTTTATTCCTTCACAAGCTAATAAATGGCTCTTTATCTTGGGACCATGCCTTTCAATGCTTACTGCGTTGATGACCAGCGCTGTGATTCCATTTGGTGACAGTATCAAGTACGAAGCAGCTCCAGGCAAAGTTTGGGATGTGGCAGTACAAGCCATTGATGTCAACATCGGTGTCCTTTATGTGTTTGGCGTTGTTTCATTAGGTGTTTATGGAATTATGGTCGGTGGTTGGGCATCCAACAACAAGTTTTCGCTTTTAGGAGCGATTCGTGCGGCTTCACAAAACATCAGTTACGAAATTTCGATGGGCTTAGCCATTGTTGCTATTTTGATGATGACAGGGTCACTCTCTATTCGTCATATTGTTGAACAACAACACGGCGGCAACTGGAATATCTTTTACCAACCGTTGGGTTTTATTATCTTCATAACTTGTGCATTTGCTGAATGTAACCGTACCCCGTTCGATTTACCCGAGTGCGAAACCGAATTGATTGGTGGGTATCACACCGAGTATAGCTCAATGAAACTTGGTTTCTATCTTTTTGCTGAGTACATCAACATGTTCGTGTCGTCGGCAATGATTGCAAGTCTTTATTTCGGTGGTTATAATTACCCTGGAATGGACTGGGTACAGGCCAAACTGGTAAGTTCAATGGGCGAAATTACTGGCCATAACCTTGCTACGTTGGTTGGAACTTTAGTGTTTTTTGGGAAAGCCCTGTTTTTCGTATTCTTCTACATGTGGGTACGTTGGACATTGCCACGTTTCCGTTAGGACCAATTGATGAACCTTGGCTGGAAAGGCCTTATTCCATTGGCCATTGTCAACATTATTTTGACTGGTGGCGCCATTTTGTACTTGAAACCATTAGTAATCTCACTTTTGAAATAGCATACAAGATTTACAGCTTACTATAAAATTGCCTTGTAAACTGTAAACTAGGAACTGTAAACCTTTGAGTTATGCAACTTACGAACCGTTCAAAACAAGTTAGTAATAAAGAAATGACCTTTGCAGAAAGGATTTATCTTCCTGCTATTGTTACAGGTCTAGGGATTACGATTAAGCACTTTTTCCAGAAAAAGGTGACTATCAGTTATCCAGAAGTTAAAAAGAACCTCGGCCCAGTATTTCGCGGTCGCCACGTCCTCAAACGCGATAACGAAGGGCGTGAGCGTTGTACAGCCTGTGGTTTGTGCGCGGTTGCGTGTCCTGCCGAGGCAATTTCAATGGTTGCAGCAGAACGCCAAAAAGGAGAAGAGAAACTATACCGTGAAGAAAAATATGCAGCAGTTTACGAAATCAACATGCTTCGTTGTATCTTCTGCGGTTTGTGTGAAGAAGCTTGTCCAAAACAAGCTATCTACCTCCGTCACGATGAGTTTGTTCCTGTATTTACAGAACGCGACCAGGTGATTTGGGGTAAAGACCAACTAGCCGAAGACATGAACAACCGTTATTTGCGTAAAGCTTGGACGAGAGAAGAAGCCCGCGAACAAGACGTGAAAGGTATCGAAGCTCAACCAAGAACACAACTGTAAATCACCTTTAAGATGGACTTTTCAACTTTTATAAATAATCTAACTCCCGCTGCTAGCTTCTTTTACGTGCTTTCGTTTTTGACGATTTTGTGCGGGCTAATGGTGGTTTTATCGAAAAACCCCATTCACAGTGTACTTTTCTTGATTGGAACATTCTTTTGCTTGTCAGGTCATTATGTTCTTCTGAATGCTCAGTTTCTTGCCGCCGTTAATATCATTGTGTACGCTGGCGCTATCATGGTACTTTTCCTGTTTGTCATCATGTTTTTGAACTTACGCCAAGAAGACGAAGAAGCCAAAACAAATATTGTCAAAATTGCCGCTACGATTGTTGGTGGTACGTTGGGAGTTATTATGGTAGGTGTATTACGTAAGTCACAATTTGGGACTTACAACCCCTATGAATTTGACTCTCAAGTAGGGATGGTTGAAAACCTCGGAAGTATCCTTTACAACGACTATTTACTTCCTTTTGAGTTGGCTTCGGTATTGTTCCTCATCGCAATGATTGGTGCAGTGATGTTGGGACGTCGTGAAGCTGGCGATAGACATTTTTAATCGAAAAGGCCAATGAATGCAAACCTCAGTAAGTTAGTTGAGATTGCACAAAAGCCGACTCGACGAATCATAGGGCTCATGTCTGGGACATCCATGGATGGTTTAGACATAGCCCTATGTCGTTTTAGTGGGCATGGTGCAGCAACAACTGTCACACTTGAAAAATTTGAGACGGTTAACTTTAATGAAGACATCAAGGACGAAATTCGTCGGGTGTTTGCTAAAAAAGAAATTGATTTTCAACATCTGTGTCTGCTTAACCCATGGGTAGGGAATTTACACGGAAAATTGGTGATCGATTGTTTAGAAAAGTGGCAAATTTCACCCAGAGAGGTAGATATTGTTGCGAGTCATGGGCAAACGGTTTTCCATGCCCCTAAAATTTTACACCACCTGGAAAAATACCCCAACGCTACCCTTCAAATTGGAGATGGCGACCATATTGCCGTCACCACAGGCATAATCACACTGAGTGATTTTAGGCAAAAACACTGCGCGGCGGGAGGTGAAGGCGCTCCCCTTGCCGTCTATGGCGATTATTTTGTTTTTTCCAAACAAGGAGAAAACAGAATAATGCTCAACATAGGCGGAATAGCCAACTTCACATATCTCCCAGGTTCACTCAATGCCCAAGAGGTGTTTGTAACGGACACGGGCCCGGGGAATACGCTCATTGATGCTTTTATGCGTAAATTTTTCAACCTACCTTTCGACAAAGACGGACAAGTTGCTAAAAGTGGGCAAGTTAATTCATCTCTTTTAGACGCTTTGAAAAAAGACCCATTTTTTAAAGGTCCTTTTCCAAAAACGACAGGACCTGAGCTATTCAGTTTGGATTATGTTAGAATCGCCCAGCAGCGTAGCCATACCACTTCACTTTCACCTGAGGATTTGGTCACCACACTTACTCAATTTTCCGCCGAAACAATTGCTGAAGCTATTCTAAAAGTGTGCAAAAACAACCAAAATTATCATCTTTATTTGAGTGGCGGTGGAATGCACAATCCTGCACTTATTGATACATTAAGGAAGTTATTACCCAATTTTCCTATGGATGCTACCGATTCGTTAGGAATTGCTGGAGATGCAAAGGAAGCTGTTTTGTTTGCCATACTTGCGAACGAAACACTTTGTGGAGATACCGTTGACTTTGGTACTCGCAAAGGAGTTCCGAGTGTTTCAATGGGAAAAATCTCTTTTCCTTATTAAGGTACAACGCCTTATGTTAAATGGCATAGGGCGTTTTCTAAATCATCCTCTTCAATTGGAATTTGGCAAAGTGAATGACTCCTTTACGACGTACCAGTATCGTAATCTCTTTACCTTCTCCTTTTTGAAGAAGCTTGTATATTTCGCTGATAATCAAATCATCTGCTGACTTATTATTGATAAAAAGTAGCTCATCGCCTTCTTGCAAGCCTGCGTCCCAGGCGGGCGAGTCTTCCACTACTTTATCGATAAAATACTCTTTAAAATCTTGACCTTGGGCGCGCAGTTCAATCCCGCTCATGTCGTGCTCAAAAGTCTCTTTTAGGCGCCGCTTTACAGGTTTTAGAATGATGTAACGTTCAGCATAATTAAAAGTAACCTTAAAACGCCTAAGAAGCTCACACCCAATATTTCCCTGACGTTCGATTCTACCTGCAAACTTTACCCCAAAAGAAAGGCTATCAGGAAAAGAAGCTAGAACATTTTGTAACTCATATTTACCAAAACGGACTTTGTCGATTCGGCCTAAATTTCCATTAATTACTCCGTTAAGACCTCTTCCCAACTGGGCACGAAGTACTTTTTCAGGAAGGCGAATTTGATTATCAGCATGTTTATCAATCAATAAAGCATGACCTGCACCCGTATCAATCACCACCCTAATCGGTAATTCCTGGCCGTTATCAACCAATGCAATAACATCTGCATAAGGTTTTGTGTCTTCAATGACGATAGGATAGCGATCCCCGTGACGAGTTCGGTATTTGTAGTTTTCAGGTTTTACAAGTACTAATTCCTTGTTGACAAAGTCGATTGTCACCACAAAATTATTGAAAACCTCGTACCCAAAAATACCATCTATCGGAATACCCACGTACTCAGATAAACGAAGAACATCTTGATCAAGGACAACGATATTCTGGTACGTTGCCTTCATTTTACCTAATTGAATCGTATTACCTATCGCCACCGAAGCCGTAAGTGACTCACCTTCACCCGCTCCAGTCAAAACCACCTTGCGAGTAAATTTTAGCTTGTCTTTTTTTACCGAATTAGGATTTGTGATAATGACTGAACTTACTCCAGTATCGAGAATAAATCGAAGGGTATCAGAATCGTTGACGTGAACTGGAACAACAATTAGATTAGCGTGCATTTCAAAAGGGATGCGGGTAAATTTTGAATTACCCAGCAAAAAGTACCCAAATTTGTCTTCTTTTTTTTGGCTTTTTTGTGCCAAAAGTAAAAGTGGCAAACAATAGGCTATCACGAAAGAAAAAAACCACCGTCTCATTGTCGTGCCAAAAAAAGTAGGCTGTTAGTAAAGTTATTCTATTTTCTTAGAAAAACAAAAGTTATACTCAAAAAAGTGCCGTTTCGAATTAACATATTCTTGTTAACTTCGCATCGTCTTTGAGTCATTGACTCAATTTTGGCCAAATTGTTTGGTGTTTTTTCTATTACTCAAAAATATATTGCCAAACTGAACCAAAAATCAAGATAAAGTTAACCCCAAAAACTTTTAAAAATCACCCATCCAATGAGAAAAAAAATTGTAGCAGGTAACTGGAAAATGAACAAATCGCTTGACGAAGCGTTGAGCCTCACCTCTGAAGTTGTAAACATGGTCCGCGACGAAGTCCGTGGCGATGTTGAAGTTGTTTTGTGTACTCCTTCCATTTACTTACCACTTTTACAGAAATATGCACAAGAAGTAGGTCGTATTTCGCTCGGTGCCCAAAATTGTCACCACAAAGCTTCTGGTGCGTTTACGGGCGAAATCTCTGCTTCGATGTTAGCCTCTATCGAAGTTCCCTACGTTATCGTAGGTCACAGCGAGCGTCGTCAATATTTTGGTGAAACTGATGAACTTTTGGCCGAAAAAGTTAAAATCGCTTTGGCTAATGGTTTAAAACCCATTTTTTGTTGCGGAGAACTATTGGAGCAGCGCCAAAATGAAGATTTCATTGCTATTGTAAAAGACCAAATTACAGCAGCGTTGTTTGATTTATCGGCTGAAGATTTTGGTAAAGTTGTTATCGCCTACGAACCTGTATGGGCAATTGGGACAGGCCTAACTGCAAGTTCTGCTCAAGCTCAAGAAATGCACGCCGCACTTCGTGCGCACATCGCAGAGAAATTCGGGGCTCAAGTTGCCGACGATACGACTATTTTGTACGGTGGTAGCTGCAATGAAAAAAATGCCGATGAGCTTTTCGCTTGTCCAGACGTTGACGGTGGTTTGATTGGCGGTGCCTCTCTTAAATCAAGAGAATTTACGAATATCATCAAATCAAGAATGTAATTCTAAAACCTATGGGGTTTTTCAAGCCTCATAGGTTTCTTCTAGTTATGAAAAAACTACTTACCTACTCTCTTATATTATTAGCTTTTGTCAGCTGCCATCGTCCTCCATCTAAAATCAGTGGCGCAACAATTGCCAAAGAAGGTTTTATCGACTGTTTCCAAGCAGGCTTGCAAGCATCTGGGCGCGAGCTTTGGTGCGAAACTTCGGCCGTTTTGTACGACGGAATTAATCTCACCCTCGCCAATGACAAAGATATGCCCGACAACAGCGCCGCTGTTTTTTATTGGGCCTATTCTGAAACCAATATGTTTGCAAATAAGCCTACGTACTTGACCCATAATCTCCTCAAAATCAGCCAAAAATACGAGGACTTTGCCCTTACTCCTGACCGAACTCACGCTTTTTTAAGTACGGGCTTTGACCGTACCAAAGAAGGTAGCAACGAATGGGATGGGTACAACACCTTAGTATATTGGAAAGTGGGGAATGACCCCAAAGACATTCAACCTAAAGCTGCTCATTTGGCTGCGGGCGAAAAGTTTTCCATGAGCCTTAGAAATGCCCTCTCTAAAGCCCTTCGTTCAACCGAGTTCCCCGAAGCAATGCCTTATTTTAAAGTCGAAGGCTTCGCTGCAACGCAAAATAAATTATACTTTGGAATTCGTGAAGAGGGCAAAAAATTTGATAATTTCAAGTACAAAGCCAAAATTCTAACTGTTTCTTACTCGTTTGAAAACGATTCGTTGAAGATATCCAATAATTTTGAAACTTTAGCTGACATTAATATTGCAAGTTTAGAACCATCCTTGCCTAAGCCATTGGCCTTATCATGTATCGAATATGACGCTACCCGCCGTATTTTCTGGGTATTGACCTCGATGGAAAGCGAAACCCAAGAGAATAGCGCCTATTTATGGTGGGCGACAGAATCAGACCTAAAAGCAAACAAACTTAATTTGGTCAAAGAGCGTTCGACAGGTCTTCCTCTTAGATTTTCGCACAAAGCAGAAGACCTTACTCCTATTGGCTCGAATAAACTATTTGTTATTCACGACGACGACCGCAATCGCAGTAAAATCGGTGAACAAGTTCGTCAGCCACATCAGGCGGCCTATTCAGTAGTTGAATTTTAAGGCGGTACACGATATCCTTGGCCTATAGTGTATTTGTTCCAAGGAAATCAATAGAGTTAAAAACTAATCACTTTAAAATTGGTAAAGATAATTTAACCAAAGAGGAGAGAATTCCTTAGGCTCTCTCCTCTTTGATAGCTCATGAGTTACACTAGCTTATTCTGCCGAATCCTCTTTCACTTCAGCAACTGGCTCAACTTTAACCTCATTTTTAGCTTTCTTTCCCCCTTTTTTACTTTCTTTTTGGGCCTTTTTGGCTTCTTTTTCTTTCGCTTTTTCTTCTTTTTTGGCAGCTTTAACAAGTTTTTTTGCCAATTTTTCGGCCGCCTTCGCTACCGCTTTCTTTGCTTTTTTTGAGCTAGTTTCGTCGATAAGCGCAGCCGTGATTTTTGAAGCAATCTCACTTGCTTGGGCTTTGATTTGTGATTTCATTCGTAATACGTATTTAGAGGGTACAAATAAAAAATTTACAAATACATAGCTATTTTTTGATTAAAACAAAATTTTCAAGTTATGTTTATGTTAAGTTTCAATTCAAAAGAGGATAAAGTCACTTGGTTTTCCTTTTGATTTTTTAACATAAAATCACCATTTCTTGATCACGCTTGGTTAGTCCTATTGACCCTTTTTTTCGTAGTATTGTTATCTGTTCCATTTTCATCACCAACCTTTCTTTATGGATTCTAGAAGAGAATTTCTTAAAAAAGCGGCCCTTCTATCAAGTGGTGCGAGCCTCTGGAGTGCCCTCCCCCAATCTATCCAAAAAGCCTTAGAAATCAACCCCCACCAAGGAAGTACCTACCTCGACGCCGAGCACATCGTCGTATTGATGCAAGAAAATCGCTCCTTTGACCATGCCCTTGGAGCACTTCGGGGGGTGCGTGGCTTCAATGACCCCCGAGCGATTCGTCAGCCCAACAAAAACCTTGTTTGGCTACAAACCAACGCCAAAGGCGAAACCTATGCCCCTTTCAGACTTGATATTAAAGATACCAAAATCACGTGGATGAGCTCACTTCCCCACTCTTGGGTAGACCAGGTGGATGCTCGTAACAACGGAAAATACAACCGATGGCTTGACGTAAAAAAATCAGGTAACAAAGCCTACGCTCATATGCCCCTGACGTTGGGCTATTACACGCGCGAAGACCTCCCGTTCTATTATGCCATGGCCGACGCATTTACCGTATGTGACCATAACTTTTGCTCTTCACTAACAGGAACAACCCCCAATCGTTTATACCTCTGGACGGGAACCATCCGCGAGAAAGCAACTATTGAGTCTAAAGCCAATGTTCGAAACTCCGACGTAGACTATGACGATGAAGCTCATTGGACTACCTTCCCCGAACGCCTCGAAGATAATGACATTTCGTGGAGAATCTACCAAAATGAGTTGAGCATTTCGATGGGTTTTAACGGCGAGCAAGACGCATGGCTTTCTAATTTTACGGATAATCCAATTGAATGGTTTTCGCAGTACAACGTTCGTTATTCTACGGGTTATCAGAAATTTTTGGCCAAACAACTTGTTGAATTACCCAAAGAGATTGCGTCATTAGAACAAAAGCTTCAAGCACTGCCGCCATCGGGGAAAGAAACCGAAACCGCCCAAAAAGCCCTCAAACAAAAGAAAGAAGAATTAGAAATTGCGAAAAAAGATTCATCGCTTTGTAGCAAAGAAAACTTTGAGAAACTTTCGCAGCGTGCCAAAAACCTCCATCAAAAAGCCTTTACCACCAACATCAACGACCCTCACTACCACGAACTTGCCACGCATCGTTACAAAGACGGAGAGGTTGAACGTGAAATGTCGGTACCTAAAGGAGACACTCTTTACCAATTTAGAGAAGACGTAAACACGGGGAAACTTCCAACAGTCTCGTGGATTGTAGCACCCGAAAACTTCTCCGACCACCCAGGAGCGCCTTGGTATGGTGCGTGGTACATCTCAGAAGTGATGGATATTTTGACGAAAAATCCCGAAGTATGGAAAAAAACTATTTTCATTGTTACCTACGACGAAAATGATGGGTATTTCGACCACGTCCCCCCGTTTGGTGCCCCCAAGCCTGACTTAAGCGACGGATTAGTATCGAAGGGTATTGACCCCAGTGTGGAACACGTAGCAATGGATCAAGAACGAAAACGAAAGGACTACAGTGCTCAAAACCCAGGCCGAGATGGCGCAATTGGGCTTGGCTACCGCGTTCCGATGCTGATTGCCTCTCCCTGGAGTCGAGGTGGGTTTGTCAATTCTCAAGTTTTTGACCATACATCCGTATTACAGTTTATGGAGCACTTTTTAAGTCACAAAACGAAGAAAAGCATCAAAGAAACAAATATCAGTGCTTGGCGTCGAACGGTGTGTGGTGATTTAACGTCAGCTTTCCGTCCCTACAACGGTGAAGAAATCCAGCTACCTGAATCAGTAAAAAAAGACAACTTTTATCAGCAAGTGCACAACGCACGCTTTAAAAGTCCACCTTCTAACTTTAAAGTCCTCTCTGCCGACGACATTGCGGCCGCCAACCAAAACCCTTCTTCGGTACCATGGATGCCAAAGCAAGAGAAAGGAACGCGCCCATCGGCGGCAATTCCCTACGAGTTGTATGCCAATGCCGTAGTAAGTGCGGATAAAAAATCTGTGAGTATTCAGCTCAGTGCTCAAAACCACGTATTTGGTCAAAAATCAGCAGGTTCGCCTTTTCATGTATATGCCCCTCATAAGTACCGTGCCAACGAGAATGTTCCTTTTGAAGAATTAAAAGCATGGTCTTACGCGGTACTTCCAGGAGATACCCTTAGCCCATCGTGGCCACTTGCAAATTTTGAAAACGATGCCTACCACCTTTGTGTCTACGGCCCGAATGGTTTCTTCCGTGAATTTAAAGGGCAAGCCAACAGCCCCCAATTGAGTGTCAAAGGGGTTTACGAAACAGCAAAGGGGCAAAAAGGCCAACTTTCAGGGAATTTTGTACTTCAATTCCACAACGGAGACTTGCGAACCAAACTAAAAGTTACTGTCACGGATAACTCCTACAAAAACGCGCCAAAATCAGTAGTTCTGGAAGCCAAAAATGGTCAAGGTATAGTTGTCCTTGATTTGAAAAAAAGCCACGGCTGGTACGATATTACTGTTCGAATTGATGGAATAGATGGATTTGAGCAACGCTTTGCGGGCCACGTCGAAACAGGTAAAGAATCTATTAGCGATCCTGCGATGGCTTAAACAATAAATATGTAGCATCAAAAAAGGCAGCCATAAGGCTGCCTTTTTTGATGCCGTAAAAGACTATTTATTTTTTCTTCGTCTGAGCACGTTTGGCTTCAACTTGCTTTTTGGCGTCGTCTGCTTGTTTTTTCGCTTCCTCAGCCGCCTTCATAGAGCGTTCCAACATATCAGAAAATTTCGATTTTTTCTTTTCGCCAGACGCAATTTTGCGGCGGTTTTCTTCCAAAATCGAGCGAATTTTATCATCATTTACAAATCGACGAATCACCTGCTGTTGTAAAATGGTTACAACGTTTGACACCAAATAGTAGAAACTTAAACCAGCCGGAAATGAGTTCATTACAAACATAAACATCACAGGCATAAAATAAGTCAACATTCTCATGTCTGGCATTCCAGGCTGTTGTACTTGAGCAGGTGTTATTTGGTTGTTATACCACGCATACACCAACTGTGAAATTGTCATTGCTAGTGTAAAAATACTCACGTGTGCTCCATAGAAAGGAATCGCAAACGGAAGTTGAATCGGCGCATCGTAAGTTGAAAGGTCACTAGCCCACAAAAACGTTTGTTGACGAAGTTCAATGAGGTTTGGAAACAAGAAGAACAACGACATCAGAATAGGCATTGTCGCCAACACAGGGATACATCCACTGAGCGGACTTACACCTACTTGCTGGTAAAGTTTCATTTGTTCTTGTTGCATTTTAGCGGCATCGTCTCCCACTTTTTCCTTGATAATGGCAAGTTCAGGCGCTAACATCCGCATTTTAGCCATGCTTACATACGATTTGTACACAAGTGGTGTCATCAACAACTTCACTATCAGTACCAGTACAATAATTAATACACCGTAGTTAGAGAAAAATTTCTCCAAGAAGCTAAACATTGGAACAAAGAAAAACTTGTTCAATGGTTTCAAGAAGGCATAACCAAGGTCAACGTTGTCACCAAAATCGGTAGCAGTACTCACTTCTTTAACGATTTGATAATCATTAGGTCCGAAGTAAAATTGGAAATTTCCTTTACCCGCCTTTAAGTCCGCCGTCGAAAGGCTTCCTTCGCTTTGCATGGTTTTGATATAAGTCGTATCCGACTCGTTTACCAACGACTTCAGAGTTGCATTACTTAAACTTGAACCTTTTATAATAAAGGCAGAAAGGAAGTACTTGTTTTTGTGCGCAAACCACGAAACAGGTTGTTCTATTTTTTCTTCCACATTATCCTGCTGTCCTCGACCAATATCCGACATTTCACCATCTGAGTAGTAATTGGTCGTCACTACTTTACGGTTTTCGGCCATATCGTTCTCTAATTGTTTTAACTTATCCTGCCAAACGAGACGAGTTGGGTCATTTTTAACAATTCCGTCAAGGCCGACTAACTGAACATCATAATCAATTAAATAGCCACTTCCTTGAAGCGTGTATGTTTGTTCTACGTACTGGTTGGAACCCATTGGCAAGCGGAATGAAATTTTGGTAGATTTCCCTGCCGCAACCGTCTGGCTTTGCGCTTCCGTAGTAAAGTACAAATCGGCTAAATTAACGATGCCTTTGTTGGTGGGCAGCTCAAGGTTAAACTTACTGCTTTGCTCATCAATAAGATAAAGAGGAGCTTTGGTATAGGTTTGGTATTTTTTTAATAATACTTCTTTGACGTTTCCACCTTTTGTACTGAACGTCAGGCGAATATCGTCTGTTTCGACAACAATATCCTTAGCTGTCCCAATGGCTGCACTGGCAAAATCCCCATACATGGTTTTTGCAGTTGTAGAATCCAGTTGACGAGGTGCGGGCGTTGCCGATACCACAGCACTAGATTTGGCTTTTGTTTCTGGATTAGCCTTTGGCGTCTCAGGTTGTGGTGCTAGGATTTGATATGCAATCAGCATGGTCAAAATGAGCGCTAATCCAATGATTTGATTTCTCTCCATTTGTTTTGTTTATACGTTATTTTAAGACACGTTATCAATTACGCGTTGTCCAGACCCTTTTACATTTTAACAAGGTAAAAATGCAATTTAGCAAAAGCGGCTGTAAAGTTAGTGAGTTTTCAAGAATTCGCACCTGCGAGAGGGATAAGCGGTCATTTTTTAGCAAAAAAATAACGTTAGCCCAAAAAAAAGTAACAAATCCTAAAATTTTCTTGACAGAATACCGTTAAAGAAGTATAATTGCACAACTTTTCTGACAATACTACGGCTCTATCTGATGCAGTTTAACCCAAAGCCGTCTCTCTTGCTCAGTTCCAGCTAACATTTCCATTATTTTCTTGGATTATCCTCTTGTTGTTAAATACCTAATAATAAAACATTTCTTTGTGTAAAGGTTTTCTTTACCCTTCCATTTTTTATGCTCAGCATTGATGATTTAAATCCCAAACTCTTGCCAGAGTTGCGGGTAATCGCCGAACAAAACGGCATCAAAGACCCTAATAAGTTTTCAAAGAAAGAACTGATTACTAAGATATTAGAAAAGCAGTCCTCCCCTTCTGATACTCCTACTGAAAAATTAAAAACTTCTCAACCTTCAGGGAGGCGGCCCCGAAAAATGGGTGCATCAATGTCTGATACCTCTTCGGAATATTCGCCTTCAACGGTTGAAAATGCAGAATCCGACACCGTTGAAGTAGTTTCAAAAAATAATATCGACTTTTTCCACCCAAAGTCAAATGACTCAGAAAAACGGGGGAAACGTCAACGAATTTATAAAAATGAGAAGCCTTTCCCTGATAAAAACACACAGGAAGAACCTCTTTTTTTTGAAGAATCTATCAATGAATCTATTCCAGGAACTTCAGAAGAGCCCACTCCTTCAACCGAAGTGTTACCTGAAGCTACGCTCGGCGAAGATTTTAGCGAAATTAAAATTGAACTTCCAGAAGAAGACTTTTTTGACACTTCGTTTATCACCGATAGTTTCGAAGCAGCCCCCCCTGTGGAAGTAGAGCAACCTACTCCTGCAAAAACCGAAGAACGTTCACGCGATTACCGCCCCGACGAATTTCAGAATAAAATCAAACGTCAGTACAACAACTACGTTAAAGAGTTTGACGGACTTATTATTAATGAAGGTGTCCTTGAAATCATGTCAGACGGGGGCTATGGTTTTCTCCGTTCTGCCGATTATAATTATTTGGCCAGTCCAGATGATATTTATGTTTCTCCTTCCCAGATTAAATTATTTGGTTTAAAAACAGGAGATACTATACGTGGTTCTGTTCGACCACCCAAAGAAGGGGAAAAATACTTTGCATTGCTTCGCGTAGAAACTGTAAACGGAAAAACGACCGAGGAAATTCGTGACCGTATTCCGTTCGAATACCTGACACCTTTGTTCCCGGAAGAACATATCAAATTGAGTGGCAAAGCCGACAACTATTCAACCCGTATTCTTGACTTATTTGCTCCTATTGGTAAAGGTCAACGGGGGATGATTGTGGCACAACCAAAAACGGGTAAAACGGTATTGCTCAAGGAAATTGCTAACGCAATTACTCGTAACCACCCCGAAATTTATTTGATTATTCTGCTTATCGACGAACGTCCAGAGGAAGTAACAGACATGCAACGTAGCGTACGTGCCGAAGTAATTTCTTCTACTTTTGACGAGCAAGCCGACCGCCACGTAAAAGTGACAGGGATGGTGTTGGAAAAAGCAAAACGTATGGTGGAATGCGGTCACGACGTGGTTATTCTTCTCGACTCCATCACTCGTTTGGCACGTGCTTATAATACTGTTACACCTGCATCGGGAAAAATTCTTTCGGGTGGGGTAGATGCCAATGCGCTTCACAAACCTAAACGTTTCTTTGGAGCAGCCCGTAACGTTGAAAATGGAGGTTCGTTAACCATTATTGCAACGGCTCTTATTGATACTGGTTCAAAAATGGACGAAGTTATCTTTGAAGAATTTAAAGGAACAGGTAACATGGAACTCCAACTAGACCGTCGTTTGGCTAATAAGCGTATTTATCCAGCGGTGGATGTAACAGCTTCTGGAACACGTCGTGAAGATTTACTCCTCGACAAAGAGACTCTTCAACGGATGTGGATTTTACGCAAATATCTTTCAGATATGAATCCAAACGAAGCAATGGATTTCCTACTAGAACGTATGCGAGGAACCCGTACCAACGAAGAATTCTTGATTTCTATGAACCGATAGGCGATAGGCGTCAACTCTCGAACCTAATAAGTAAGGAATGGGGTTTTTTCAAAAGTTTTTGAAAAAACCCCATTTTGATTTTTAACTCATCATTAATCTTTATTCTCCCAATAAAAATACAGTAGGTATTTTATGAAGTTCTGGAATTTGCGTTTTCCATTCTTTCACTGTCAATGTTTTTACAAACCCTTCTGGCGAAGTCACATTACAGGCCACGCATACCCTAGTCGTAGGCAAGCACTGTGCCAGGATTTCTTTCATCATGTGGTTGTTTCGGTAAGGGGTTTCGATAAAAAGTTGCGTTTGTCTCTTGGCGAGTGCTTCTTTTTCAAGCTGCTTTAGTGCCTTCCTTCGTTGGGTACGATCAATGGGTAAATAGCCATGAAAAACAAACGATTGACCACTCATTCCTGACGCCATCAAGGCTAGTAACAATGACGAGGGTCCCACCAATGGCACCACCTCAATCCCCAACTTATGGGCATATTTTACGGCCACTGCCCCTGGGTCAGCCACACCTGGGCAACCTGCTTCTGACATCACTCCCGCGTCTTTATTTTCAGCGAGCAATGCCTTCAAATGTGCCAACGTATCCGCCTCAGGCGTATTTTTATGAAGTTCGTAGAAGGTCAACGCTTCGATAGTTTTTCCTAAGCGTAAACTGCTCACAAAACGGCGACCTGTTCGGAGGTCTTCGGCAAAAAACACTTCTAACTCTTTCACAGCTTCGGGAACTTGGGCGGGTAAAACACCCTGCGTAGTCCCGTCGGCAAGTGGTGTAGGAATTAGATATAATTTCATTTGGCAAAATTCATCAATGATTTCACAAACGACTCTGGCTGTTCAGCTTGAACCCAGTGTCCCGCATTTTCAATGGTATCAAGAGTAACATTCGGGAACAACGTTTGGATAGTCCAAAAATCGGCGTCTTTGATATAGCGAGACTCGGCCCCTCGTATAAATAAGGTAGGTGTACGAATGGTTTGGGTATTTTCTAAATCAGCTCCAATTAGCTCAATATACTGTTTGATTACGGGCAAATTGATTCTCCAAGCAAACACCCCCTCTTCGTTTCGATACAAATTTTTCAATAAAAATTGCCGTACCGACGGGCTAGGTTCGTATTGACTCAGAATGGCTTCGGCTTCGTTGCGGTTCTGAATTTCGGTCAGTGGAACAGCACTAAGTCCTTTCAATATTTCAGCATGATGAACGGGATAAGACTTAGGGGCAATATCAACTACGACAAGCTTGCGAAAAGTATCAGGATACTGCATCGCATATTGCATCACGGTCTTCCCTCCCATAGAGTGCCCTACTAGAATCGGGTTTTCAATCTTATTTTGTTGTAAAAACTCGTACAAATCGGCTGCCAATTCAGGGTAGGTATGGCTTGGGGCATGAGGCGACCGTCCGTGGTTTCGTTGGTCTACCGCGTATACCGAAAATCCTTGCTCGGCAATTACCTTACTAATAGTCAACCAGTTATCGCACGAACCAAATAAACCGTGAAGAATAACCATGGGTTGCCCAGTTCCTACTTGACGAAAAAAAAGTTGCATAATTGTTCGTACGTTGAAATGCTTAACATTGAAAAGTGCCAAATGAAAAATGATTTATACTTCACGCGGAGGCAATAAGGCGCGAAGTTTTAGATAATCATCTTTTGTATTCTTTGCGTCTCTGCGTGAATAAATTTACTCTTCAACTTATCTTCTTGAGCGTTTTTTAGGCTTTGTTGTCCCTTTTTTTCTACGATTGACGGCGGCTTTTGACTTTGCTCGCTTTGATACCGCTGGACGCGCCACCACTTCTTTGATTTCGTTTTCTACTACCGCAATATTGCCTGCTCTGTCTTTTACTTCGAGGCGAAGGGTACCTTCAAAATCGAGTGAATCAACCAACTTATCAGACCATATATAACTCCGTTTATAATCGTAATTCATCAATACCCATGCTCCGTTGACGTACGCATCAAAGCGGTCGATGCCTGACATATCATCTGAAATGCGGGCTGAAATCCCTTTTTTGCTCGCCTGAATCACTCGAATTGACGGGGGTGTCACGTCGGTAGCTAACGTAAAACTTCCCAGCTCACGCGTGGTAAAATCAATATTGTTTCCTTCCCATTTGCCGCCAACAAACCTCATACGCCCGCCATCTAAACGGTAGGCATGGGTTTTCTCGGGATTTGCGGGTACAACTTCTGGCTGAAAAACTACACCAATGGCATCTCGCAACGGAGTATATTCATCATTGATAATTAATCCGTTGGGGCGGGTCTGGACGGCTAAATAAAGAGTATCAAATATACTTTTGTTACCAAAACGGATGGTATAACGATCTCCTTGGTATGTTTCGACGCGGTCGGGACGAATACGCTGACGAAAATCGGTGCGAAGCAATTTGTTTCCAATCCGAATCGAGTCAGGCAAGTGCTCCTTCAAATCCAATAAATACACCATTTCGTCCCCTGACTTATATGCAGGGGATAATTTTAGAGCATTTCGCTTAGAAAATACTTCGGCAGGCACCCCCTGCTTCAGCCCCAAAGCGCTTATTTTAAGCACATTTTCGGTGGCATCGGTTTTGATATAAGCCAAGCTTGGCAGTGTTTCTGAGTCATCAAAAGGCATTGCTAATGCTTCTGAAAGTTGGCCTTGTATTTTAAAATGCAAAACCGACGAATTTTCATACGAATCAAAAAGGGTCACTTGCACTTCGTGCATCAATGTGTCACGAATTTGCAGTTTTCCACGATAGCCATCGGTTTTTTGTAGCCCGTACTGGTTTCCATCGGGATTATAACATTTCAAGTAACGAAGCCCATTTCTTTGCTCGGTGGCGTAGTCAATCACGTTATTATAATCGCGGGTACTCCAACTCGGAAATGACGTCATGTTATACGCAAAAACTTCTTTCCCGTCTAATTTGATTTCAACACAATTCACCCCATTGCGAAAATTCACCCCATTCATGGCATCAAATGCAATCAATTCTAAGCCAATTTCCCCCCAAGCCTTGACAGCTTGTGAAAGAGTGTAGCTTCCATCTTTTTGCCGAATAGGCCGAACGCTTATTCGTTCAAACTCCCCATTGACCCGGCTAATGAGCGACATGGGTCGAATAGCCAACGAATTAAAATAAGGCGGCACGTCATCTTCCACCTCGGCAAAGTCAAAAAACAGTGGATTTAAGTAATTGTCTTTTGAATCCCTAATTTCGAAGTGCAAGTGAGGCCCCGCTGACCCACCCGTATTGCCTGACAAACCAATCAATTCGCCTTTACGCACTGGAAATTGTTCGGGCGACGGATTTATTTCAATTTCAAACGTTTTACGTTCGTACTGTTTTTCTCGTAAATAACTTCCCATCGGGTCGGCAAAAGACAACAAGTGCCCGTACACGGTCGTCATGCCATTGGGATGTTTGATAAAAATGACATTTCCATACCCTGTTGTTTGGACTTTGATTTTGGAAATATACCCATCGGCTGCTGCCAATACCTGAAGCCCCTCCCGTTGCTGCGTTCGGATGTCAATCCCAGCATGAAAGTGATTAGTGCGTAAGTCCCCCAAGACTCCTGCTAAGGTGTTTTTTTGCCCAGGGTTAATCGGGAATATAAAATAGCCTTTGGGGAAACTTGCCTTTTGGGCAAAGCTACCAATCACAAAAACTATACTAAGGAATGGGACGAGAATGCGTTTTAAAATCATGTACTGACTTTGGTGATTTTTAATTTTTTGGTTCGGGTTTATGCTTGTAGTTGCACGAGGTTTTCAGAAACCTCGGCGGCGGTTAGTGTAACTGACAGCGCTACAAACCTTTACTTAACCTCGAATTCCAGCATTTTTTTACCTTCGATGAATGCGGTAAGTTTATCACCCGCCTTCACAAGTCCAACTCCTTTAGGGGTTCCTGTAAAAATCAAATCCCCCGTTTTGAGGGTAAAAAAGCGAGAAATAAACGAGATGATGTAGTCGATTTGGAACAACATCAATGAAGTATTTCCTTCTTGGCGCGTTTCTCCATTCACCTCCAAATGAAAGTTGATGTTTTGCATATCCACAAACTCTGTCTTTGGCACAAAATCTGAAATGGGAGCCGAACCATCAAATGCCTTGGCCAATTCCCACGGCAGCCCTTTGGTTTTGAGCTTAGATTGTAGGTCACGAGCCGTAAAATCAATCCCTATTCCAACTTGGTCATAGTATTTGTGGGCAAACTTTTGGTCGATATTTTTACCCATTTTACTAATCTTCACTACGATTTCAACCTCGTGGTGTACATCTTGCGAAAAATCGGGCAAGTAAAAGGCAGCCCCCTCTTTCAACAATGCCGTATCGGGTTTTTGAAAGATGACAGGATCTTCTGGAATGGCATTTTGTAGTTCATGAATGTGATCAACGTAGTTTCGGCCTATGCAAATGATTTTCATAATTTTCTGGATTTTGAGCTTACAAAACTACGGACTCCCCCCCGTAAAAGAAAATCTATTGCTAGCTTTGTAGTATGAAGTCATTTTATCAGCTCTTGTTTCAAAACGAAACCCTCTTTCGTTCTCAAGAAATACAAGCCGTCGAAAAAATCGTCGAAGAGGTAACGGCCAAAATAGTCAGTGAATCTACTACAGAAGCTCCCGTGAGAGTAGCTGTTCCTGTTCCCACGTCTGCACCTCCTGTTTTTGAAACCCCAACGCTTAATCATCAAGTATTGATTTTAATCAATGAATCTCCCGCAATATCGCCTAGTAACACCATATTTTTGGAAAAGGTACTCAAAGCTGTAAATCTTAACTTAAATGGGGTTGACATTCTTAACTTGGCGGGGGCGCAACAAATGGATTTTCGACCCCTGCTCGGGAATAAAAAAGTACATCATATCATTTCTTTTGGAGTTCCGTTTATTCAAATCAACCTAGAAATTATGATGAATCGTTATGACCCCAAGCAAATTGCGGGAGTTAATTTTCTTTTGTCTGAGTCGTTGGATATTGTTCAGGCTGATGATAAAAACAAAAGGGCGTTATGGAATTGCCTCAAAAGTATGTTTTTAAGAACATGAAAAAACTCATTACTTTACCCCTCGTTTTGGGCAGCTACCTTCCATTATTGAGTCAGAACGTCATAGGGGACGGCAACTTTTCGTTTTCCTACAACCACAGAAGCAACTCCGCGTTTCGGTCGATGGCAACCGTTTCATCGTCAACGGCCAGCGCAGCCCCATCATTTTTGGGCTGTCAACATTACCTCTTACGACCCGTTCGACCGTTAGCTATTGAAGATGGAACTTATTTCTTGCGAGTGGGTAGTCAAGTAAAACGCATCGTGATTAGCCGTTAGAAGCGGTTCAATAGTTGGCAATATTGTATTACATTTACAAAAAATTGTCGTATACCCTTTTTCATCTCCTTCAAACTATGGCCGAAGCATTTGTTTATGACGCAGTTCGTACCCCTCGCGGACGTGGGAAATCGGACGGCTCTTTGCACGAAGTTCAACCTATCCAACTCCTCACTTCTGTTCTTAAATCGGTTCAAGAACGGAATCAACTTGATACTAGTTTTGTCGATGATGTCATCATGGGCTGTGTTACCCCTGTGGGGGAACAAGGTGCCGACATCGCCCGTACGGCTGTTATCGAAGCAGGTTATGCCGAAAGTGTCGCAGGTGTACAACTCAACCGTTTTTGTTCTTCAGGGTTAGAAGCCATCAACCAAGCCGCTGCCTACGTCATGTCGGGACAAGTCGATATGGTAGTGGCTGGAGGTGTGGAATCCATGAGTCGGGTTCCGATGGGCACCGACGGTGGTGCCCTGTTTATGAACCCTCAGATAGTAGCTCGCCACAAAATTGTTCCTCAAGGAATCTCTGCTGACCTCATTGCGACCAAGTACGGTTACAGTCGTCGGGATGTTGATAGCTACGCTGCTGAGTCATACCGGCGCGCCCTTGAAGCCCAAAAAGACAATCGTTTTGCTAAATCATTGGTTCCTTACAAAGACGAATTAGGCATTACCCTCCTCGACCGCGACGAAGGCGTTCGTCCTGGAACAACCGTCGATTCGTTAGGAGCATTAAAACCCGCTTTTGAAATGATGGGAAGCATGGGCTTGGATGCATTGGCTTTGATGAAGTACGCCGACGTTGACAAAATTAACCACGTTCACCACGCAGGGAATTCTTCCCAAATCGTAGACGGAGCGGCGGGTCTTTTGATTGGTTCAAAAGAGATTGGCGACAAACTTGGTTTACGCCCACGTGCCAAAATCAAAGCATTTGCCATTATTGGTTCAGAGCCTACCATCATGCTTACGGGGCCTGTTCCTGCCACCCAAAAAGTGCTCAAAAAAGCGGGAATGAGCATTCAAGACATTGATTTATTCGAGGTTAATGAAGCGTTTGCTGCCATTCCGATGTTTTTTATGGAACAATTAGGCGTTGACCACTCCAAAGTAAACGTCAATGGTGGAGCCATTGCGTTGGGGCATCCGCTAGGTGCAACGGGAGCCATTATTTCTGCCACGCTCATTGATGAATTAGAACGTTCTGACAAACAATTCGGCCTTTCAACGCTCTGCATTGGTGGAGGAATGGGCATTGCCACCATTTTTGAGCGCATCAACTAGAAAATCACTCGTGAATCGGGTTACTCACAACCCAATTTTTCCATTTTGTAAAAAATGACATAAACATAAAGTTACGGAAGCGACTATTTCGTCGTAGGTTACGAAAATGCATCGGGTTGGGCTTTTCAAAGCATCCCAGATGGGCTTACGGGGATTCCTTGGCAGAGAAGAAGTTCAGCCTCATCCGCTACGTTCTTAAAACATTTGGTTCTAGAATACCTTTCAACTACCAATCAGAGCGGCGCTTTTGATAAAAGTACCAAGCCATTTTAATCATGGGTAATACCTCGAAGGATAGTCTTGTAACGGATTGAGGATTTTTTGGAATTTGTAAGACGTGGTAAAGTAGAAATGAGGTAAATTGCACATTCATAACCAAATCTACCTTTTTACTTAAACCACACGTATTCGCCCATGCGCTTAAAACTGCTCACTTTCGTTGTGATTTTCACAGCGTTTACTACCTCTTTATTCGCCCAAACCCCCGCTGTAAAGCTCATTAAGGAAGGCTTTATTTACGAATCGGCTCCCTTTCCCCAATGCCACGCGTCGAGTATTGTCGAACTCGGTAAAGGCCATTTAATGACGACTTGGTTTGGAGGAACTTACGAGCGTCACCCCGACGTGTGTATCTGGACCTCAGAATTTAAAAACGGAAAATGGAGTGCCCCTAAAAAAATGGCGGACGGCGTGATTGACGCTACTACCCGTCACCCAACTTGGAACCCCGTTTTGTTCAAAAGTAAAGCAGGTAAACTCTTTCTTTATTACAAAGTAGGTCCCAACCCCCGTGAGTGGTGGGGCATGGTGAGGACTTCGATTGACAACGGAAAAACGTGGTCGAAAGCTGAAAAACTCCCCGAAGGCTTCCTTGGCCCCATCAAAAACAAATCGGTTCAGTTGGCCAACGGCGACATTCTTCACCCGACGAGTTTTGAGAGTAATGACGAAAAAATTTGGAACATTTACCTCGAAAAAACCGATAAAGACGGTAAAAATTGGCAAAAAATCACGATTGACAACGGCACTTTTGACGCCATTCAACCCAGTATTCTAACCTACCCCGATGGAAAAATGCAGTTACTTTGCCGTAGCCGTCAGAATGTTGTAGTAGAAACATGGTCAACTGACGGAGGGAAAACATGGTCTCAAGTAACAGGCACATCTCTCCCCAACCCAAACTCAGGAACAGATGCCGTTACGCTCAAAAATGGCACCCAATTAATTGTTTATAACCCTTTAACCCGTGGAAAAGAATGGTCAAATGGTCGTCAAAAGTTGCGATTGGCCGCTTCTACCGATGGGAAAGAATGGCGCGATATTTATGTATTTGAAGATGAGCCAAAAGGTGAATTTAGCTATCCTGCCATCATCCAAAGCAGCGATGGCCTTGTACACGTCACCTACACTCACTACCGCACCAAAGTAAAACACGTGGTATTGGAAATTCCGAAAACATTGCCTCCAAAAGCCGTTGGCCCTGTGCCTACCAAAGCCCAAATGGGGTGGCACGAAATGGAACAAAATGCGTTTATCCACTTCACTACCAATACATTTACAGATTTAGAATGGGGCTATGGCGACGAAAAACCTTCTATTTTTAATCCTACTCAAACCAACGTAGAACAATGGATTAAAACGTTGAAAGACGCAGGCTTCAAGGGGGCTATCCTCACCAGTAAGCACCACGATGGCTTTTGTTTGTTCCCCAGTAAATATACCGAACACAGCATCAAAAATAGTCCCTACAAGAGCGGCCAGGGTGACTTGGTGAAAGAAGTTGCAGAAGCTTGTAAAAAATATGGTCTAAAGTTCGGAGTGTACTTGTCTCCTTGGGATCGCAACCACCCCGAATATGGCAAACCAGGGTATGTAGAGTACTATCGTAATCAATTGAAAGAGATTTTTGAAAACTACGGTTCCATTTTTGAAATGTGGTTTGACGGCGCCAACGGAGGCGATGGCTACTACGGAGGTGCCCGCGAAAAACGTCGCATTGACGGACGCACCTATTATGACTGGCCAACAACCCTACAAATGGTTCGCCAATTTAATCCCGAAGTAATTTTCTTCAGCGATGCAGGCCCTGGAGTACGTTGGGTCGGAAACGAACGCGGTGTTGCAGGCGAAACCAACTGGAATTCAATTTCACCAGATACACTTTATGCAGGCAAAGGCGGGATTGAAAAGTTATTAAACACAGGTTCGGCCGACGGGACACATTGGATTCCTGCGGAAGTAGATGTGTCTATTCGTCCGGGTTGGTTTTACCACGCCAAAGAAGACGATAAAGTACGCACGCCTGAAAACCTTTTCGACATTTATCTTACCTCCGTAGGAAGAGGGTCAACTTTATTATTGAATGTCCCCCCCGACCGCCGTGGCTTGATTCACGAAAACGACGTAAAGGCACTCAAAGGCTGGAAAGAGATGATTGACCGTGAATTTAAAACCAATTTAGCCCTAAAAACCAAAGTAACGGCTAGTTCGTACCGTGGTAATACAGCTAACTATGCGGCCTCGAACGTCATCGACGGAGACAAAAATACCTACTGGACTACCGACGATGCAGTTACTACGGGTTTGATTGAAGTCGACCTTGGCAAGGTACAAACGGTGAAATATGTCACGCTGAAAGAGCATATCCAATTGGGGCAACGGATAAAAGCATTTACTGTAGAAGCGTGGCAAAATGGGCAATGGCAGAAAGTAGCCAATGCCACCACCATTGGTTATAAGCGTATCCTTAAAATTACGCCTACTAACACCCAAAAAATTCGCATAAATATTACAGAATCAAAAGCTTGCCCAGTCATTTCAGAAGTAGAAGTGTATTAGAATATTCATAGCTCCCTACCCTCAACCTCTCGAAAGTTTTCAAAAACTTTCGAGAGGTTTTTTAAATTTCACCCCCTTTGAAATCCAGAAAAGATAGTATTCGGATATTTACTATAAATTAGTTCTATGTTATTTTCTAATTGGCTCTACTTTGGCGGAACGCCCATTTTTTGGTGGTTAATTGGACATATTTTTTTAGGAAGTTTTACCATTTGGCTCATCCTTCATAAGCGCCCATCTTCTGAGACTTTTTTTACAGCTGCGCTATTTATTTTCTCGGGTTTTATGCGCTTGCCTGTATTTTTGTACAACCTCCCCCTCAATCCTGATGAAAGCCAAATGCTTACGCAGGGCTTAACACTAACCGTTGACCCCTTACTTTATCGCTCCGTTGATCCAACAACTAGCGGCCCCATCAATACCTACCTTCTATCAATAGTTCATTTGATGGGGTTTCGGCTTGATTTTCAAGTAGCGCATGTTTTGAGTTGGCTTATCACCTTAGTTTCCATCTATTTTCTTTACAAAACATTAAAATACCTTGTCCCAACCTATATCGCTCAGCTAGCCATTATTCCAACAGTTGCCTTTTTCAGTTTCACTCAAAATACCAACTATATTCACTACTACAGCGAAGGAATCGCTATTATTTTACTGAGTTACTGCATTTATTTTCTTGCCCGTTGGACCCGGCTTAAATCCTTTCGAGTTGCCGAGCTAATAGCTTTTGGAGCAGCAGAAGGTGTTATTATTCTATGTAAGATACAAGCCATGCCTTTGGCATTTGTCCTTGGTGTTTGGAGTTTGGTCTTACTTTTTATGTTCCAAAGAAAAAAATGGATTGCATACGCAGGCTTTCTAGCAGGTAGTGTCGCGTCTGTTTTGGGGGGGTGGTTGTTGTACATACACCTCAATGGTTTGCTAGATGATTTTTTCCTCTACTACATCACAGCCAATGCCCAGCTAAAAATGCACTTTTCGGACAGTTCATATCGTAGCCCTTGGTATTTACTTATCCGTTTTCCTAAAATTATTTTCGAAAGAAGTACCGAGCTCAATTACTGGTTTTTCCCATTCATTACCCTTGGTTCTGTTTTTGTTATTAAACACTTTTCGAAAACAGTCTTGACCAAAATAGCTCAAAACAACCATTATTTTTGGGTGATGGTTCTTGGCTATTTCTTGATGGTGATAGCGGTTATCATTCGTACAGGCAGCTTTTACCCTCACCATTTTCTGTACTTTGTGATACCTTGCTGTTTGTTAACAGGATTATTCCTTCAAGAACTCTCTTTCCCCTCACTATGGAAATGGGGGGTGCTATTGACCCAACTTGTCTTCGTTGGAGTTGGTATCAAACGGCTAGTCAATCACTCCTCTCTCAACGCCTACGAAACCGCTTACTCACGCCAAAATGAAGTAGGAGCTGTAAGTAAATCTATTTTAAAATACGGAAATTCAGGCGATTACTTGGTTGTTTGGGGATGGTCGTGTCAATACCATGTGGAAACCCAAATGCCTCAGGGGGTCAACGAAAACCACTCGGTTCGGAGCGCTATGAAGCATCCTTTACAGTCGGTTTATTACCAACGTTATCTAAGAGACCTTCAACGAACCCAACCCAAAGTTTTTGTGGATGCCATAACAACCAAAACCCTTTGGATGAACGACCCCAGAAAATATGGGCATCAGAATTTTCCTGAGTTAGCCAAGTTTGTCAATGACAATTATACGTTTAGAGAGGAACTTCAAGGGGTAAAAATTTATTCACACAAGTAAGTGTGTTAAACACAGCTGAAATTTAATGTTAGAATTTCGGGAATCTAAAGTAGTAATTCCACAACGTGTCTTTGTAGTATGGTTACCTCAACTCCAAACCGTGATATGCCCCAATTAGTCAGATTTTACACTACTTTTTGGGTTATAAAAAGACTTAAAAAGTTGTCATTTGGCAAGATTCTAACGGAGTTGATTTGGTTAAATTTTGAAGAAATTTTCAAAATATTCGGTATTTCATCGAAATACAAAATAAATTTGTGTGTTTGAAGTAGGACATAAACTATGTAGATAGCAATAACTACTGAAATAACTAACCACCTTAATACCTAACTTATGATTAAAAAAATAGCAGTCTTTACCTCTGGTGGCGACGCCCCCGGTATGAACGCGTGTATTCGCGCTGTGGTTCGAAGTGCCATCTATTATGGCATCGAGGTATATGGCATCCGACGCGGATACAACGGCATGATTGCCGGTGACATTTATCAGATGACTTCTCATTCTGTTAGTAATATTATTCAACGCGGTGGTACTATCCTCAAATCGGCCCGAAGCAAAGAATTTATGACCAAAGAGGGTCGTCAGAAGGCTTACGAACAAATTCAAAAGTTTGGAATTGAAGGACTGGTGGCCATTGGTGGTAACGGAACTTTTACGGGGGCTACTATCTTTTTTGACGAGTACGGTATTCCGACTGTTGGTGCTCCTGGAACCATCGACAATGACCTATACGGAACAGACCATACCATTGGCTACGATACAGCAGTAAATACCGCCCTTGAAGCCATCGATAAAATTCGTGATACTGCCGACTCACACGACCGTGTTTTCTTTATTGAAGTAATGGGCCGTGACTCAGGGTACATTGCTATCCAATGCGGTATTGCTGGAGGCGCCGAAATTGTCATGGTTCCTGAAGTCCTCACCCCTATTTCGGAAGTTGTAGAAACTCTCAAACAAGGCTGGAACCGCTCAAAGTCTTCTTCCATTATCGTGGTAGCTGAAGGAGATGAAGAAGGAAATGCCTCCGAGGTGGCCGATAAAATCAAGGCACGTTTAGAAGTTGACATGGATATTCGTGTAACCACTCTTGGTCACATCCAGCGTGGTGGTATCCCAACGGCTTATGACCGCATCTTAGCAAGCCGTCTTGGATTGGGCGCCGTTGAGGGGCTAATGAACGGAGAAAAAAATATGATGGTGGGAATTATCAATAACGAACTTGTCTACACTCCGTTCCGTGACACAATTCGTTTACCAAAACCCATCAATGAGGATATGTTACGAATGGTAAAAATATTGAGTACCTAGTTCGTTTCTTTTACATCTGGTGGTGTCTTTCGACTCCTCCAGATGTACTATTTCTTCTACAAGTAGCCCATCATTTTATAAATGGTAAATCCAACCATTTCATGCCAAACAAAGTAAAAAGCCACTAGTGCTTCTTCTGAAGGAAAAAATTTATCGACCCAGATGTCGTAATTTTCTTGCAAGTAATGCCCTGGGGAGGCCACCGCATCCACCCCTGCTTTCCGAAAACACCCCAATGCCCGTGGCGTGTGAAAAGCGGAGGTAATTACGACGCATTTTTTCGTCTCCAATTTGTCTTCCAAAATCTTTGCAGTAAAATTTGCATTGTCGCGCGTGTTGCGTGCCATTGGCTCTTGAATAATATCCTCGACGGCTACTCCCGAATAAATAAGGTACTGTCGAATACCATCGTTTTCGGAAGTAGTATGCTTGTTAGTCAAAAACGAACCTTCCCCTCCACTGATGATGATTTTCTTGATTCTCCCCAACCGATACAGCTCAAAAGCTTGTATGGCACGGTCGCCGCTTTTTCCTAACCACACTTGTTTGGTTACATAATCGTATTTTTTAATGATGCCGCCCGTCAGTACCACCCCTACCTGATAATCGTCTGAAAATGGTTGTACTTTCGTTTCCCAACCTTTTAAAATTTCATTGACCAAAATTGGGCTACTCATTAAATACAAAAAAAAGAGGGCTATTCCGGTAATCCAGCGGCTTCGGGTACGGTTTTTGACAAACATAGCGTAGACAATCGCTATCAAAACCATTGTCAGCGGCATCAATAATACGTCAAATGTCTTTGAGAGAATGTAAAACATAACAGAGTTGTAAATCGGATGCTAAAAACGCAAAAATTTCGTTTAAGTAACTAAAAATAATTACGCTATTTTTGGAATTACAAAAAAATTAAACAATCATGAGAATTACGAGTACACTTTTCTTTCTTCTTCTCGGTGTTTTTTACCAAGCAACTGCTCAAGGCAACTATCGAATTGAAGGACAAGTAAAGGAGTTTAAAAGTGGCGATTGTATCTTGGCCAGCTACTACGGAACCCAGATTTATGCCAAAGACACGGCCCAAATTGATGCAACAGGAAAGTTTGTTTTTTCGGGTGACAAACCTCTTCTGGGTGGCGTTTACGAAATCGTTTTTCCAGACCGCAAAAACCTTTTTCGTTTATTAATCACTGATGATCAAAGATTTAGCTTCCAATGTGATACCACTGACTTGATTGGAAGTGCCAAGATTACTGGTAGTCGCGACAACGAACTTTTTTACCAATTTCAAAAGTTCATGCGGGAAAAAGAATTGCAATACAAACAGTTGAAAGACAAAAAAGTAGCAGAAAGCGATAAACGTTATAAGGAGCTTCAAGACCAACGAAAAGCATTTTATGATAAATTTATGTTGGACAACGGTGATAGCTTTACTGTAAAGCTATTTAAAACTTCTGCTGAACCTGAAATCCCACCTGCTCCCAAAAAAGCAGATGGAAAAATAGATTCTTTGTGGATATTTAATTATTACAAAGCACACTTTTGGGATAGTTTTGATTTTACCGACGAAAGAATGCTTCAGACCCCTTTTCTGGAACAAAAGCTAAAACGGTACTTCCAAGACCTAACCATCCAATCGGAAGATTCTATCAACAAAGAAGCAGATTATGTGGTAGGAAAAGCCATTGCAGGTAATAAAAAAGACCTTATTGCTTACTGTATTTGGTTTATTACGAATCAGTACGAAAATGCCAAAGTAGTGGGTACTGAGGGGGTTTTTGTGCACATGGCCGAAAAATACTACTTCACAGGCATCATGCCCGTTTCAGATACCAGTACGATTAAGAATATAAGAGAACGAGTAAAAGTATTAAAGCCACTGTTAGTCAATAAAATCATTCCCGACATTGGTATTATGAGTTACCGTGCCGCCGACCGCCTCGAATACATTCACGGCATAAAAGCCGACTATCAAGTGGTCTTTTTCTATTCACCGACCTGCGGCCACTGCCGCGAATCTGCGCCTAAATTGAAAACATTACAAGAAAAGCTTTATACGCAAGGAGTTGAGATTATGACGATTTCCGTAGATGGCAGCGAAGACGAATGGCGTAAGTTTATCAAAGAATTTAAGCTAGAAAACCTTACTAATGGTTATGGCCTAGTGGCTTCCCGGCAAGTTGTGTATCGCTCCGACTACGATGTATTTTCGACGCCCACAATTTATATACTAGACAAGTCTAAAAAAATCATTGCTCGGCGTCTCGGCGTCGAAGACATTGAACCTTTCTTAAACGTCTACAAGCGACAATTAGCCCAAGAGCAAAAAAAGCAATAGTTCATTTCAACATCCCGAAAGTTTTAAACTTTCGGGATGTTTGCCCTTGTAACTCCCTACCTATGCAAAGAATCGGTTTACTTTTATTTGCTTACTTTCTACTCAGCTACAGTTGGGCTCAAACTGGCTATAAAATTGAAGGAACTATCAAAGGTCTTAAACCGGGAGCTTACACCTTAGCCCACTATTTTGGTTTTGACCAAACTGTCACCAAAGACACCGCTTTGGTGGATAAAAAAGGCCAATTGAGCTTCACTGGCTCAAAACCTCTGCCAGAAGGGCTTTACATGGTTTTAAAACCAAACAAAAAACGTCTTTTTGATTTAATCGTTGGCTCCAACAACAGTTTACGTTTGCCAGTGATACTTCAAACATCATTGCTAATATGAAAATAGATGGCTCGATAGACAACCAGCTTTTTTTCAAGTGCCAGCAATGAAATTGCTTTGCCTACGCCCCCTAAACGCCCCGACGGTCGTCCCGATTCGGCCTGGTTATTTCAGTATTATCGTACTCATTTTTGGGACAATTTTGACTTTAGCGATGAGCGGCTCGTACGAACCCCAATACCCTAGGAGGAGATGCCGTGTTTGTCTATTTAGCCGAAAAATATTATGTGGGTGGAATTATGCCCATTACCGATTCAAGCACGGTTCAAAACATTCGAAATCGAGTTAGTATCATAAAACCATTGCTTGTAGGAAAACCAATGCCTCCTCTTGCACTCTCCGATACCCTCAAAACCATTTTTAAACTTTCGGATATCCAGTCGAAGTACACTGTGGTATTTTTCTACGACCCGGCTTGCGGTCATTGTAGGCAATCAACCCCCGATTTGAAAAAGTTTTATGACAAAAACAAAGCCCTTGCCAAGGTGTTAGCCGTTTCTGTAACGGGCTCCCCTGATAAGTCGAACAACTCGATAGTTTTCTTGACTTTTGCGAAGAGCGCGAAAAGCTTTCCAAAAAGTAAAATCAGTTTTTTAGCCCATTAGTAAATAAGAACTCCTTGCCAAAATAGCAAGGAGTTCTTGTTTACAGCACACTAAAAGCACTTAGGCTAAAATTTCGGCCAAGCTTACCTTTTGTTGCTCGCCTGTTTGCATATTTTTAAGTGAATAAGTGCCCGTTTGTATTTCTTCCGAACCAATAATTAGCACATAAGGAATCCGTTTACGGTCGGCATAGTCAAATTGTTTTTTGAGTTTTGAAGCATCTGGATATAGTTCAGCATTGATACCTGCTTCGCGTAATTGACGTAGTACTGCTAGTCCATGCACCTCGGCCTCGGCATCAAAATTAGTAATCATAATTTGCGTTGCAACCGATTGATTTTCAGGAAACAACTTCAATTCGTCCATCACGTCATAAATACGGTCGACCCCAAACGAAATCCCTACCCCCGAAAGCCCAGGCATTCCAAACGTTCCTGTGAGGTTGTCATAACGACCTCCTCCCGAAATACTTCCCATTTGCACACCAGTAGCTTTTACTTCAAAAATCGCTCCCGTGTAATAACTCAACCCACGGGCTAGGGTTATATCTAGTTCCAATTGCGGTTGTTTTAGGCCAAAATGAGCCACTTTTTGCCAAATTTCTTCCAACTCAGCCACCCCTTTTGAGCCAATTTCTGAACCTGCCAGCCAGGTTTTCAAGCGGTCAAAAATCGTCGACTGGTCGTTGGTTAAATCATAAATAGGCTGAAGTTTGGCGATAGTTTCCTCCGAAAATCCACGCGCTGCCAATTCTTCTTCTACTTTTTCTTTCCCAATTTTATCAAGTTTATCAATGGCTACGCACATGGGGCCTTCTTGGCCAGGTGCTCCTATTACCTCGGCAATCCCGCTCAAAATCTTACGGTTATTGATTTTAACTGTAAAGTTTTCCACACCCAATCCTCGCAAAACTTCGTGAATCATGGATACGATTTCGGTTTCGCACACCAAGGAGTCTGTGCCTACAACATCGGCATCGCACTGATAAAATTCGCGATAACGCCCTCTTTGTGGGCGGTCGGCACGCCATACGGGCTGAATTTGGTAACGTTTAAAAGGCATCACTAAATCACTGCGATTCATCACTACATAACGCGCAAAAGGCACCGTTAGGTCATAACGAAGACCTTTTTCAGAAACCTTGAGGGTCAATTTTTTATATCCCTCTTGCAAATCAGAAGGAGTAACTTTTTCAATAAAATTTCCTGAATTCAAAATTTTGAACAGTAGCTGATCGCCTTCGTCACCGTATTTTCCCATCAACACCGAAAGGTTTTCGAGGGCAGGCGTTTCGAGCGGTTGGAATCCGTAACGTTGAAAAACACGACGGATGGTATCAAAAATAAAATTTCGCTTGTTCATCTGCGCGGGGCCAAAGTCGCGCGTTCCACGGGCCAAAGAAGGTTTACTCATGGTATAGTCAATCGTTGATAGTCCATTGTTCACAGTTTTTTTAATTTAGCAAATGACTATGAACAATGAACTGTGGGCTTTTCTAGCCACAAAAGTAGTGGCTATACCGAAAAAAAGAGAGGAAGAGCTTACTTTTTTAAAAATGAATCCGTATTTTTGCGGCTCATTTCTCAGAAACATACAACACATTTAGATACTACGACAATGGCAGTTACTAAACTTTTGCGTAAAAGTAAGCGCAACGTAATGATTCCACAAAACAAGCAAGTGTTAATGAAACAACGCAGCTGGAAACCAGAAATTAAGAGAGTGGACGTTGAAGCTATCAAGGCTGAGTTCGCCGCTAAAGCCTAAACAATCTTGCCGCCTTGAGCGGCATTTTTCTTTTTCAGAGAAGCCTCCAACTCTTTCTGCATTTTTTTAATCTTTCGGCGCATTTCTTGACGATAATTATATTGAATACGGAAAATGATAGCCTGCCCTAAAAAACAAAGCCCAGCATTGAAAACCACAAGGCTGTAGGTTCCCATCAAAAACCATTGACGAAACGGGGCGTTGGTGTGCTTTAAGTGACCTGCTTCGCTAAATATACAAAGGCCATACCCAATCAGAATTAAACTGAATGGTGCCAAAATCAATGATTTTGTGCGTGAACTCATTTGTTTCACAAGTTTTTTTCCAGGCGGTTTTGAAGTTTTTGGAATCATCTTTGTTAGTGGTGTCGTTATAGGTTTTGGTTTTATGGCGAAAAGTAAAAACTTTGCAGGACTTGTAGAATAAAAAATTGATAAAATTCACGAATGAAAGACGTAATTAGCTGGGTATTGCGGCACATACCGCGTAAGTATTTGCAATTGGTAAGTCATATTGGGGTTCGCGTACTGGCAATTTTTTACAGTGGAAAGGGGGTTCAATGCAGTGTATGTGACAGCGAGTTCCGAAAATTTTTGCCGTATGGACGCGCTGGACGCGACAATGCTCTTTGTCCAAACTGTTTGGCTCTTGAGCGCCACCGCCTTATGTACTTGTATTTGCAGCGAAAAACCAACTTCTTCAAAGATAACCTCAAGCTTCTCCACGTAGCTCCCGAATATTGCTTCATCGACCGCTTTGAGCGGCTTAAAAACATTGATTATATTACTGCTGACATCGAATCCCCTTTGGCAAAAGTAAAAATGGACATTCATCAAATTCCATTTGACGCTAATACTTTCGACGTGGCATTTTGCAATCACGTTATGGAGCACGTCGACGACGATATTAAGGCTATGTCCGAACTTCATCGCGTCCTTAAGCCTGGTGGATGGGCAATTATCCAATCTCCACAAGATTGGAGTAGAGCAACTACTTTTGAGGACTCAAGCATCACCGACCCCAAAGAGCGAGAACGCCTATTTTGGCAAGATGACCACGTTCGACTTTTTGGTCGTGACTATGGCCAACGCTTAGAGAAAGGCGGATTTAACGTGACTGAGGATCGTTTTGTAATGGATGAACTCACGCCAGAAGAAGTAAAACGATTTGCTTTGCCTGCCAGCGAAATCATTTATTTCTGTCAAAAAGTATAACTTGGAGTACCATGACGTACTAACAAAAGAGCCACGGGAGAAACCTCTCGTGGCTCTTTAACTATTAGAAATATTTCCTCTTCTAAACTCACAATAGAAAAGAAATAGTGTGGATTCCTATTTCGCCAAGATTTCTTTGGTAGCTTCGCTTTTTTTGTGTTTTGAAGCGTTCCTATTTTCTAAAACCGTTGGTTTAAATTGGCTTTTATAATAATTGGGCAACGCCGTCGGGTTTTGCGGGCTATTCCCAATCACTGGTGCGCTCAAAGCAACAATTGCTTCTTGCTGAAAGCTTACACTTCCTTGACGCTTGTAATTGTGGACCGAAGTCACATTGTTATTAAGTTTTAATGGAGCCACTCGCTCCTCTACGACAATTTCTGGCGCTACCTGCGTACTTTTTTGAGTAACTGGACGCTTATAGTTATGTGGCGAATCAATTTGAGCTAACACGGGGGTGATACTAGCTATCACAATAGCCACGGCTACTGAACTTATGAACGATTTCATGGTCTTAAATGCTTTTTGATTTTTGGAATACGTCTCTTTGGAAGACAGCACAAAGGTAGACCCCCTTTATTAGAGACAGATTAAGACGGTATTAGAATCGTCTTAGAATTTGCTTTTAAATTGCGTGGTGAATGATAATGAGTTATTTTAATTCACGTATTTGATGGCACATTAGCAAACATTTCTAAATTTGAGGTTTCTTCATCTTTAGAAATCACTAAAATTACATGAGATTATTTCTGATTTTCCTCCTCTTTCACCCCATTACCGACCTCTGTAAGGGTATCAGTTTGCCGCCCTATTACCAATCCAACTGTGTGCAATCGTTGGTAGTGGTTCTGCAAAAAAGCACTCAAATCACGTTTTCTAAGCAAGATTTGAAAGAGGTACACATCAATTACCCCAATGCCGAGCAACTAAAACAAGCCGACGACCCTCGTATCAAAGGAGTCGTTTATAATCTGGTACGTAGAGGTATTGCAGAGGAGATAACGCTCAATCAATTACAAGAAGGAGACATTGTACAGTTTTGGAACGAAGGATGGGGACATTGTGGCATAGCTAAAGGATGCAATTACCCCAAACGATTGCTTTGGCTCTACTCTTCCATGCCCTCCACTGATTTTGCATTGACAAGTTTTTCGTTTCCTGTCAAGTTTTATGCGTGTCGTATCAAGGCGAAATACCTGAAAGGCCCAGCCAACTAAAACAAGGCTAAGTAATTGTACAAAATTACTTGAGGCGTCACGCAGAGGCGCTAAG
>JALQYJ010000032.1 GCA_023254175.1 Runella sp.
ATCAATAGCCTTGAAAGTGCTGTAAATCTGAGCGATAATACTATTCCTCGCTATGATTTTGCAACGATTAGTTCGGATAAAGCACTTATCCAAACGCTATCCACAACACAGGATATTAGCAATTCCTACCAGTTTTTACAAGTACCCGTTCAGACAGGATTTGCACTTATTAAACCTAAACGTAAGTTTTCTCTGTGGCTTTTGGGAGGACTTATCAACAATATTTTCTTGAAAAATACCTTCCAAACGGGACAAGATAATACTATGACGGTGAGTGGAAACGACAGCCCTTATCGCCGCCTGTCTTTTTCTGCCACTACTGGTATACGACTTCAGTATAAAATCAGTAAGCGCTGGACGACTCTATTGTCAGGAAATTATCAGCGGTCGGTGGGTTCAACAACCCGGGCCAGCGCGGTCTTTCAAGCTCGTCCCCAACTTATGGGTGTTGGCGCGGGCGTACGTTATGGATTTTAGTTAAAATTTTGGGCAAACTGTGCCACGGTGACGGTCGGTTTGTTCGTCCCACGTACTTTGAGCAGCGAATGGCTCAGGGTGTTCTATCATTGCTTTGATGACATCGTAACCTAGTCGGCTTGGCGGTTTAATAGCCCTCCTGCCGTTTTTAAAAACCATAGCGGTAGTTTTACTGTTTTTAGAGAACGCATTGGTGTAATGCTTTTTCTTTTTGTAAATTTCTGCGGCTTCGTCAACCGTCAGCGCTTCTGGCCTTACGAATGGCCGAAGTATCAGCCAAATCTCCTTTGATTAACGTAACCCGACGCGGGTAAAATTTCTTTCGCTCTTTGTAGGTTTTCGTACCAAAGCGGTTACTTCAAAACCTGCCTCTACAAGCGCAGGTACAGCGTAACCCTATAGCGCCCAAAACGGTGATTTTTTTCATAAAAAGAGCTTCATTTACTACTTATTACCAAGTAAAACCTCAGGCGCAACCATTCCCCGCGAGTTTTCAGAGGCATTTTCGAGATTGAGGACGCCACGCGGGCATACGGCTGAGCATATTCCGCATCCCACACACGACGACCTCACGATGTCTTGGCCGCGTTGGGCATAAGCCCGTACGTCGATGCCCATTTCGCAGTAGGTCGAGCAGTTACCACAAGAGATGCACTGACCGCCATTGGTTGTAATGCGAAAACGTGATTTTTTTCGTTGCCACATTCCAAGATACGCTGCCAACGGGCACCCAAAACGACACCAAACGCGGTTACCCATAAGGGGATACAAGCCCGTTCCCACAACACCCGCAAAAATTCCACCTATCCAAAAGCCATATAATGAACGTACGCTGTAGCTATCAATAAAAAGTATCGTAGAAGAACCGCTAAAATAGGTGTATAACACCATGACTGTCATCAAAACAGCCGCGACTAATACCGCATGAATCAGGTAACGTTCAATTTTCCAAGAAGCTAAAGATTTATCCGAAAGTTGTCGATAAGGGTCGCCCAGGGTTTCGGCCAAGCCGCCACAGCCACATACCCACGAACAGTACCAGCGTTTTCCAAAAAAATAAGTCAAAACGGGTACACCCACAACGAATAAAACAATACCCCAAACCAACATAAAAATGCCCAAATCCCCACTTTGGAGAAGGCTATTGAGGTTATAATCGAAGAAAAAGTCGTAATCAAGCGGCCAAATATTTTTGAAGTCGAAATAAGGTTTATTGAGGCTGACCAAAACTTCGGGTAAAAGAAAAGCAACCACCATTTGAAAAAACACCACTGAGGCCGTCCGCACTTGCTGATACCGATTGTGTCGGTATTTGATGGTCATTCTTACCCCCATGACGAGTACACAAACCGTATAAATAAAACCATATAAAAACCACTGGCTCGCCTCGGCACCGTTAAGCACTCGACTGATAGGATCCACGAGCATTGTCCAGTTGGCTAAGTATTGAGGATAGTAGTACAGCGTAATGTAAAAAAGAATGAGAAAGGCGCCGATACAT
This sequence comes from Runella sp., assembly GCA_023254175.1. GTDB lineage: Bacteria > Bacteroidota > Bacteroidia > Cytophagales > Spirosomataceae > Runella. Next base: position 1,979 of record JALQYJ010000032.1, read on the forward strand.
TTCGCAATCCACCCACGATTGGTCGACGCATCTTGAAAAATACCGTTGTTTTTATTACCTGCCAATTGGGAAAGAGCAGGTAGAATGAACAACAGAGCACCGAAGATAACTAGTCCAAACGTGAGCCCAAACCATAGCCAAGGCTGTTGTTTGAGCGAACCTGAGGCGGCCGCTTTGGTGAGGGCGAAGCTATATTCGTCGTAAATGACCTTATCCCATTGCTGAGCACTGCGGTATTCTTTATTGAGGTTGTTGAGAATCGTATCAAAGGCGTACGTAAACTCCCAGCTAGCGTGGAAGGTTTTTTGGAGTAATGGCTGTAAGCGAACCCCTAACGTAGCTTGATGCTCGGGTTTGAGGTGGGAAGAAACAAGGGCAGGAGTAAGGGTAAATTCGTTGAGGGTAAGGGTGTATAGCCACAGCCCCAAACCTGCTAAAAGAAGATACATACCTAACTGAGAGAGACGTGCCATTTTCTTCAAAGATTTAGGGCGAAGATACAGGAAAACCTTCACCTTCCCGAAAGTTTTGAAACTTTCGGGAAGGTGAAAAAACAAAAAGCGCGAGACAGGTTATCTCGCGCTTTAGAGCGTATTGCAAAGTGGTGTTTACAAAATTGCTTCAGCCAACACCAATACTTTATTATTTAATACTTCTACCACACCACCATCGACGGTAAAGGTTTCTTTGCTGCTACCTTCGACGATGATATTGCCTTTTCCAAGTGTGCTTACTAGAGCGGCGTGGTTGTTCAAAATTTGAAACAAACCTTCCGTTCCAGGTAGTGTTACCGAAGTAGCCTCACCTGAAAAGACTTTTTTGTCGGGAGTGATGATTTCTAATGTCATAGCTTATTTACCAGCAGCTTCTTTCAATAAACGCTCACCTTTCTCGATAGCGTCTTCAATAGTACCTACAAGGTTGAAGGCTGATTCTGGAAGGTGGTCATAATCTCCATCAATGATTTGGTTAAAGCCTTTGATGGTATCGTTGATATCAACCAGTACTCCTTTCAAACCTGTAAACTGCTCCGCTACGAAAAATGGCTGTGACAAGAAACGTTGTACACGACGAGCACGGTTTACTGTTTGCTTGTCTTCTTCCGACAATTCTTCCATACCCAAGATCGCGATGATGTCTTGTAATTCTTTGTAGCGTTGCAAGATTTGCTTCACGCGCTGAGCACAGTTGTAGTGTGCATCACCGAGGGTTTCCGCCGAAAGGATACGGCTTGTAGAGTCAAGAGGGTCTACCGCAGGATAGATACCCAACTCGGCAATCTTACGGCTCAATACCGTCGTTGCGTCCAAGTGGGCAAATGTTGTTGCTGGGGCAGGGTCAGTCAAGTCATCGGCAGGTACATAAACGGCCTGTACTGATGTAATTGAACCACGTTTTGTTGACGTGATACGCTCTTGCATGGCACCCATTTCCGTAGCAAGTGTAGGTTGGTAACCTACGGCTGAAGGCATACGTCCTAAAAGGGCTGACACCTCAGAACCTGCTTGTGTAAAGCGGAAAATGTTATCAATAAAGAAAAGAATATCGCGGCCTTGGCCTGTACCGTCTCCGTCGCGGAAGTACTCAGCGATTGTCAAACCCGACAACGCCACACGAGCACGAGCTCCAGGAGGTTCGTTCATCTGACCAAATACGAACGTAGCTTGCGAATCTTTGAGTACGTCATAATCAACTTTGCTCAAATCCCAGCCACCTTGTTCCATGCTGTGCTTGAAACCTTCTCCGTATTTCATGATACCAGCCTCAATCATTTCACGCATAAGGTCGTTTCCTTCACGAGTACGCTCACCTACCCCTGCAAATACCGACAAACCTGAGTATGCCTTTGCGATGTTGTTGATAAGCTCTTGAATCAATACGGTTTTACCTACACCCGCACCACCGAAAAGACCAATTTTACCCCCTTTTACGTAAGGAGCTAACAGGTCAATTACTTTGATACCTGTATAAAGTACTTCAGTTGCAGTTGCCAAATCCTCAAACTTAGGAGCAGCACGGTGAATCGAAAGCCCGTTTGATTTGTCAAGAGGTTTCAACCCGTCGATAGGGTCACCTACTACGTTAAATAGACGTCCTTTGATATCGTCGCCGATTGGCATCAAAATAGGGCCACCCATATCTTTTACTTCCATTCCACGTTGGATACCTTCCGTACTATCCATCGCGATGGTGCGCACGCGGTCTTCGCCAAGGTGCTGCTGACATTCTAGTACTACCACTTGTCCGTTGGGCTTGGTTACTGCCAAAGCGTCAAGGATAGCTGGTAAGCGATTGCCTTCCCCTTCAAAACTCACGTCCACAACGGGGCCAATCACCTGCGTTACTTTGCCTATGCTTGTTGTGTTTGCCATTATTTGTTAAATAAGCGTTATCAGTTATCTGTTATCCGTTAATGTTATCGTTACCCGCTAATTTTGAAGGAATTCCACTCAACGGATACGCGGATAACTATTAACTCATCCTTTCAGGCCGCAAAATTAGGAGTTTGTTTTCTGAAACCCAAAACCAGTCATCTCTATTTTGGATATTTTTTATAGAAATGACCTGTTTTATTGAAAAATGTTGTGCGAAAACGAGTTTACCCAAAAAATCGGAGTATTACGTACAAATTAAGTCGTCACTTTCGTAAAATAATTCGGAAGGTAGTACCTTTCCCAATTTCGGAGGATTTTACGTACAATTTTCCACCATGATATTCTTCAACTATGCGTTTGGCAAGGGTCAAACCCAGCCCCCAGCCTCGTTTTTTTGTACTGACCCCAGGCTTAAACACTTTTTGCCAACTGCCGCGTGGAATTCCTTTTCCAGTATCGCTAATATCGATGGCTACCTCTTGTTTATTGAGGGCAAACATACGCACCTTGATTTCGCCAACGCCCGTCATGGCATCAACGGCGTTTTTGCAGATATTTTCTACGACCCATTCAAACAGGTTGCGGTTGAGGTACATCGAGCGCTCGGGGTCTAATTCATTCAAAAACTCAAGTTTTACCTTGGTCGAAATCCGTCGTTTGAGGTAATCCAAAAACGGCCCAAGTACTTCTACTACTTTTTCGTATCTCATGGTAGGAGCAGAGCCAATACTAGAAAAACGGGCAGTAATCATTTCGAGGCGATTGATGTCTTTCTCAATTTCATGGGTGTATTCTTCAGGGTAGCGGTCAGGGTCGGTTCTGAAAAACGATACCCAACCCATGAGCGAGGCAATAGGGGTTCCGAGCTGGTGCGCTGTTTCTTTGGCTAGCCCTACCCACACACGATTTTGCTCGGCTGAGCGAGAAGAACTGAAAACCAAATAGGCTAGAAAAGCGAGTACTAATAAGCTCAGTAGCTGAGCGTATGGATAATAACGCATCTGAACCAAAAGGGGAGAGTCACTGTAATAGATATACTGTTTGGTACCCATGACGTCAACCACGATAGGAGGGTTCTCGTCTTTTATTTCCTCAAAAGCCTCTTGCAAAAGTTTTGTGTGTTCGGCGGAAGAAACATTTTTAGGGATATCAAGATTAATGTCTCCCTGCGGTTGCATATCCTCACTGACTAATACCGTTGGAATACGGCTTTGCTTGATATTCTCCCGAACGATTTCAAAAAGTTTGGTGTAATCTTCGGTCAAATCGGGATGATTGGCTTGGTACTCAATGAGTTGAGCGAATATGGCTAGCTGCCGATGTTCACGGGTGTCAAGATTATCAACAATGTTGTAGGTGTAAAAAACGGAGGCAATGCCAATGAGCGCCAAATTGATACCAATAAATAACTGATACAGATTTTTGTGGCTGTAAATGTCTATGGTTGGAAATTTCATAAGCGATACCGAAAATATTTTTGAAAAATAGGTACAACAGAAGCATCTAATTGCTTTTGTAAGTCGTATGTAATTATAAACGAAAAATTAAAAAATAAACGTACACGTTGAGATTTTGAGGGTTCAAAGGAAAAAGTTTTTGATCACTATCCAAAATATGACAAAAATCAGTTTTGTCACCTGTATAAAGTCATCTTTTGAACTTTAAAAACCGCTCATTTTGCGGTGCAGGTTAGACTAGTTGTTTATACTCATTCTAAATTATTTTTTACTCGGATTTTAATTCTTCAAAACGCGTTGTTTGAGGTAACTTTGTGAACTTTTTTCTGGCAAGTGACATGGAATATTTACAGTTTAGAAGCGTTGGCATTTCGTATAAAACAGCTCCACTAGAGATTCGGGAGCAAATTGCACTAAATGAAGATGAATCCAAAGGCCTGATGCTCAAAGTGCAAGAGTTTTTCGGGGGGACTGACATTTTGGTGGTTTCGACCTGTAACCGTACTGAAGTGTACTACAATGCAGCGAACGACTGTAATATTGATATTGCTAAACTACTTCTCATTCAGAAAGGGTTGACCAATACCGAAGCCTATCTCCCTTATTTCGTTAATTATAGTGACCAAAACCAAGCAGCTCGTCACTTGTTTGAAGTAGCAACAGGGCTTCATTCGCAAGTAGTGGGCGATATGCAAATCCCGAATCAAGTAAAACACGCTTACCAATGGTCGGTTGATTTGGGGATGGCAGGGCCGTTTTTGCACCGTTTATTACACACTATTTTCTTTGCCAACAAGCGCGTTGCGCAAGAAACATCTTTCCGTGATGGAGCCGCTTCTACTTCATACGTGGCGGTTGAGCTTATCGAGCACGCAACCGCGTTGAAAGCAAATCCGTCGATTTTAGTGTTGGGAGTGGGAGAAATTGGAACGGATGTTTGTCGAAATTTGAAAGAAAAAGAATATACAAATATTACGGTAGTCAACCGTACCCGTGCCAAGTCGGAGCAACTGGCCCATGAACTTGGCTTTGGTGTGGCTGATTTTGAGAATGTAGAAGAGGAAATTCTCAAAGCAGACGTAGTAATTTCGTCGATTTTACGCGATGAGCCTTTTATCAATAAAGCGCTTCTTCAAAAGAAACCTCTCCACTCATTCAAATACGTGATTGACTTGTCGGTACCTCGCAGTGTAGCTGCTGATGCGGAGCAAGTACCTGGGGTAATTGTGTACAACATCGATAATATTCAAGCTAAAGCCAACGAAGCACTCGACCGACGTTTGGCTTCTGTTTCTCAAGTACAAGGTATTATTGACCAAGCCTTGGACGAATTTAGCGACTGGTCGAAAGAAATGGTAGTATCGCCTACGATTCAAAAGCTAAAAAATGCCCTTGAGCAGATTCGTCAAGAAGAAATGGCCCGTTTCATGAAAAACTTGACGGAAGATGAAGCGGCCAAAATGGATAAAATCACGTCGAGTATGATGCAGAAAATCATCAAACTTCCTGTGCTTCAACTAAAAGCTGCCTGTAAGCGTGGTGAAGCAGAAACGCTGATTGATGTGTTGAACGACTTATTTAATCTTGAACAACAACCTGAAAGGCGTTAGTCGGCTTTTGGGTTTAAAGATTTGTTTTTGCCTTTTATTCGGGTTGTGAGCAACCCTCAGCACTGCCTCTCCTCTACTACTTCACCTTTCCGGCTTTTTTCAAGATTTCTAGTGTTTTTGAAACTGGTAATCGTTCAATGGTATGGCCTTGATACCCTTTGGTCGTCTGGGCCATAAACAGCGAATTGATGATGGCTTCTTCGGTGGCTTCCATGGATGCTAGAAACAATGGTGAGGTATCGTCGTTACGAAGGAGTGCATAGGTTTCGAGCGGAGAAGTGGATTCATGTGGAATTCGATACGCCGTCGAAAATGCAATCACGTAGTCGCCGCTGCCGTTGGCCATAATACCGCCTGTTTTCCCTAACCCTAGCAAAGCTCGTTTTGCTAGGCGTTTGAGGTTACGAGCGTCTAAAGGTGCATCAGTGGCTACGACAATCATACAAGAACCATCGCCCGATTTGTCGAGGGTTTCTTTGAACGAATACTTACCCAACTCCACGCCAATGGGTGCGCCTGCCACTTCCAAAACCCCGCCAAAATTGGTTTGTACCAAAACGCCCACCGTATAACCTCCCAATTTTTGGGGAAGCTTGCGCGATGAAGTACCAATACCCCCTTTCCAACCAAAACATACCGTACCCGTTCCTGCTCCCACGCAGCCTTCCTCTTGGTTGGTAGTAGTGGCGCGTTGGATGGCTTGAAGCACATCAGAGGCTTTGACGTGACGGCCTCGTATATCATTTAGGTAGCTATCGTTAGTTTCGCCGACAATAGGGTTCACTGAGCGGACATTTTCGTTTCCTTGTTGGTGCAATGTCCAGTCGACCAAAGCGGAGGTTCCAGCAGGGACACTCAGGGTGTTGGTCAAAACGATAGGGGTTTCGAGGTTGCCTAATTCATTGACTTGACTGTAGCCTGTCAATTTGCCAAAGCCATTCCCCAACTCTATCGCAGCGGGTACTTTTTGTTGAAAAAGGTTGCCGTTGTGGGGTAAAATAGCCGTAACACCCGTACGAATGCTGTCGCCAACGAAAAGCGTAGTATGGCCTACTTTGACTCCACTCACGTCGGTAATGGCGTTTAACTTGCCTGTTGGAAGTACCCCGATTTTTAATCCTAAATCGCGAGCACGTTGGGCGGTACCGTAAAAGGAGACCGAAAATACCATAATGATGAGTAGTGTGCTAAAACGCAACATGATTTTTAGAAGTATTCAGAAAATGAAAAGGGCCTGATTTTGCAACAAGGAAGTAATTAAAAAAATAAACCGAATAAAATGGAGATGTAAAACAAATTTTCTTGAAAATATGCAATTAAACGTTCATATGATTTAAATTTTTCTTGGATAAGTATAGAAATAAAGTAATTATTTGAGGAGACGTAAAATCATTGGTGTAATTTTACGTTTAATTCAATGCAGATGAGATTTTGAAGCTACCATGAAATATTACATTCATTTTTTTTTCTTGTTATTTATTCATTTTCAGACATTAGTATGTGCCCAAGATAATCGTTCTAATTTTCAGATTGAGCTTCCTAATGAGCCTAATTGGAACGTGGTACACGAAGGAAGCCAGATCGAGTTTCGACTGAAGACGTTGGGCGGGAAAGCCGATTCACTGATTCGTTTTACGGTGAAACAAGGTTTAGAAGACGATATGAAATTTGACTCGGCGGGGTATTTTGAATGGGTCCCATCGTATGATTTGGCCGACCGTACCAATACTCAAAAGTCGATACAGCTGATTGTTGAAGCCAAAAATAGCTACAACGAAACAGCGACGCGGTCGTTCGATTTGAGGGTAATACATGTCAATCGCCCACCACAGATTGATATTTTGAAGCCGTTTTACATCCAGAACCGTACGCAGAACATTTACCAAATTGATCCTAATGCGTTGAAGGATGAAGACAATGACCCGCTCGCTATTATTCCTGTAACGGAAACATTACCTGAAGGTGCCAAGCTATCAGCGGCAGGAGAATTGACGTGGCATCCTTCGATGACTCAATTCAACAATTTAAAAAATAAGCCCATCTACATTGACTTCCACGTAGAAGATCAGCCAAGCAAAGCGCGGGCGAAGGGACGCCTTAAACTAGAAGCCACTCAAATGGATCTTCCGCCCGATATTATTCAGATTCCGAAAGGAGATTCTTTCAAAGCAAAGGAAAATGCAACTATCAATTTGAAGTTCTTTTTGTCAGACCCTAATGGCGATGATGATATTGAAGCTTTTGATTTTGTAACAGATAACCCCGATGTACCTGCTAAAGCATTGGTAAAAAATACCAATAATCAATACGAATTTATCTGGACACCTACCTATGATTTTGTGAAAGACCCACACGATTCGTTGACATTCCACATTAACTTTTTTGTGTTAGACAAAGAGCAAAACCGAAAAGAGCAAAAAATTCGGTTTACGATTATGAATGCAGTCAACGAAATCGAACGGGACCGTCAATTGTATGCACTGTATCGTAATTCACTGGTAGAAGCGTGGAATTTAGTGACGCAACTTTCTGAAAAAGAACAAGAACTCAAACGAGCGTATTTAAAAGCCAAAAAAGGGAAAAAGAACCGCTCGATGATCAATGCGTCATTGGGTGCAACCACAGGTTTGTCACCAGCATTGATAAAAACGGCTCAAACTAAAACCATTGTTACGGCGATTGGAGGAACAACCATTGCCACAATCGGGGCGTTGGAAGCAGCGGAGGTAATTGGAAAACCATTGCGCGATTTACTAGACCGTTACAACTATGTATTAGAAAAGAAAATCGAAATCCAGAACAAAGGCGATGTCTTTGCGCGTGAGTTTGCGCTGAAAGCAGCCCGTCGTCAGAATGATTATGCTAAAAAACGCGATGAATTTAGAGCAGCTTTGGCAATTAAAGGCTTGGTAACGCTGGATTTAGATGCGGGTTGGGAGAATAAAAAGGAAGCAACAGACAAGGCTATTGGAAATACCTTCAAAGACTTTACGCCGTTGGAAGTAGGAAATCGTTCTAGAGCGCAGTAATCGTTCTATTTTTTACTTTATGCAAAGGCGTTCCAAAAGGTTTTTGGAACGCCTTTTTAATTAGGGACTTACTTCACCACTTTCATTTTACCCTGCATCAACGTATGATGCCCTGGGAACGTACAAAGAAAAGGGTAATCGCCAGGTTCAGAAGGGGCAACGAAGTAAATGGTTTCGCTGGTTTCTGGTTGGAGAATATTGGTATGAAACAATACATTCGCTGATTTGGGAACGTATTGCATATCAGGTCCTTTGAGCCCTAATTTGATAGCAGCTTCACCCACTGGGTTGGCGGTGCCAGGTTTTACAAGGACGCAGTTGTGAAGCATATCGTCGTTGTTATTGAAAACCCATTTGATTTTACTCCCAGCTTTCACTTGTACATCGGCAAGGTCGAACTTCAATCCAGGTTTGGTTCCCAAAATAATCACTTGGTCGGGACCGTTGCTCCAATCCACAGGCTGCTCAAGCACCCGTTTGGGGCTATTGCTGGCTTTGGCGGGAGTGGGTGTAGTAGCAGCAGGTATGGTATGACCCGCGTGGGCGTTGGCATCGGCTACTTTAGCAGGAACAACCACGTTCCATTGTGAACTTGGGATTTTTTCGCCGTCAGGAATTTCGTTCAAAGTATAATAGCCGACATTGTGCAAAAGGGGCAACCCTGCCGCCGAGCGAATGCCTTCGGCTTTGATTTCGTGAATGTAACCAAGTTTTAAGCTATCCAACACAATCCGTGCTTTGAGGCCGTTATCAGCCACCTGAATGTGCTTAATCACTCGCTCAGAGGCACGGATGATCGGGCTACCGTAGGTATGGTGGTATTTGTAAGTAAAGCTGTTGAACTGATAAGAAGCCGCATCTTGGGCTGTTTTTTTGTCAACTGGCAACGTAAATTCTACCTCAAAACCATCAGGTCTTGCTTTGACGGTTTTCATTTCAAACGGCGTTTTACCCGTCCAAACCAAGCGTTGAATCCCAAAATTATCTTTCCCAGTCGCTGACCAGCCACGGCTTGTTTGTCCGACAAACATAGAACCGTCAAGTCCCCAAACCATTCTCAAAATTCCTGATTGGAATCCTTCGCGGAAGGGAAAACAGATTCCTTGCCAGCGTCCTTTTACTTTTTCGAGCATGACACGCATGATTTTGCTGTGCCCTTGGTCGCCGACAAACAACTGTCCTTCAAAAGGACCAAAGGCTCCCTTGGTCATGTCTTCACGAATGTCGGAGGTAGAAATCCCCATCAATGTGTGCGGAAACCATACAGCAGGAGCTTTCAAGCCTGGAACGCGCTTGGCGACTTCGTAAAGCGGCTCACCCGTATCAGGAATGTCTTCTTTTTTAAGTTTAACGGGCGACTCAGGTTCTTGGCTCCAGCGTAAACCTGCGGGGTTTCCCGCAAAATCGCCCGATTCGAGGTGTGTCATTCGCCCCGAACCTACCCAGTCGCCTTGGTTTTCGGTATAAAACATGTCGCCATTTTGCAGGGCAACGTAGCCCGCAGGCGAACGAAGTCCCGTGGCGATGGGGGTCATGTTGGCTTTATCGTCAAACTTCAATAACCAGCCGCGCCATTTGGCTAAACTCGCTCCATAGCCAATCCAATCGAGGTTGAGAGTTACGAGCAAGTCGCCGTTGGGTGCTTGGACAGGCCCGTACGAATATTCGTGGTAATTCCCCGATAGTGGCCATTTGTAAAATGATTCGTAAATGTCAGCAACGCCATCGTTGTCGGAGTCAACGAGATGCGTGATTTCACCGCGTTGGGATAACAAAAATGAGCCATCGGGGCGGTACAACAACCCAAGTGGCTCGTGAAGGCCGTGGGCAAAACGTTTGTAAGATGGCTGTCCTGAGCCTTTGAGGTAGGGATTTGTTATCATCCATACTTCTCCACGACGGGTAGAAGCAGCAAGGCGTCCGTCGGGTAAGACGGCCAATCCACCCACCTCCAATTGGACAGTTTCGGGAATAGGCAGGGTAACAATACGATAATAGTCTTCCTCGGTCATAGGTCGGTTTTGTGCCTGCCCTGCGATTACCGATGTCAACAAAACAATGAGTGAATAGGCAATTCCTTTTTTCATGAATAACTATCTTAATTTTCCTTTACAAAGGTCTAAAAAGTCCGTCTTTACCCAAAATAAAAGCGGGGTACTTCGAGTACTCCGCTTTTATTTTTCTTCCAAAAGAAAATTTTACATAGAGGTAAGCACGTTGTTCATGTTGCGAACAGCATCGGCCGATTTTGCAAACGCCGCTTTTTCTGATTCGCTCAAACGAAGGCTGATGATTTTTTCCCAACCACCTGCACCAATTACCACTGGCACACCCATGCAGATATCTTTTTGGCCATACTCACCATTGAGATAAACTGAGCAAGGGAAAATACGTTTTTGGTCACGTACGATGCTTTCTACCAACGTTGCTACTGCTGCACCTGGTGCATACCAAGCCGAAGTACCAATCAATTTTGTCAAAGTAGCACCACCCACCATCGTGTCAGCGGCTACTTGTTGTAATTTCTCTTCTGACAAGAAACGGCTTACTGGGATACCGTTGTAAGTCGCCAAACGAGTCAAAGGAATCATGGTCGTATCACCATGACCACCAATTACCATTCCGTGGAGGTCATTAGGTGAAACATTCATTGCCATCGACAAGTACGTTTTGAAACGTGCGCTGTCCAAAATACCACCCATACCGATGATACGCTTCTTAGGCAAGCCCAACTCTTTGAACGCCAAGTAAGTCATGGTATCCATTGGGTTTGAAACGATAATGATAATGGCTTTAGGAGAGTATTTCAAAATGTTTTCTGCTACGCCTTTTACGATACCAGCATTGATACCGATAAGTTCTTCGCGCGTCATACCTGGCTTGCGAGGAATCCCCGAAGTAATGACAACTACGTCCGAACCTTTTGTTTTTTCATAGTCACCTGTTGAACCTGTGATTTTCGTATCAAACCCGTTCAAAGTAGCCGTCTGGAACATATCAAGGGCCTTACCTTCCGACAAGCCTTCTTTGATATCGAGCAATACTACTTCTTGAGCCAATTGGCGGCGGGCGATGTTGTCAGCACAGGTAGCACCTACTGCACCTGCACCTACTACGGTAATTTTCATAGTTTTTGAAGCCCCCTAACCCCCAATGGGGGAACTTATTGATGGTTTAGCCTTTGTTTTTGCTTTGGGAGTTAGATAAAAGCATAGGCAATTGGTGAATTAACTTGGCAAGTTTTACTTAGCGCCGTAAAGATAGGGCGAAAACCAATCGAAGCTACTCTTAAAGGTATTTTTAATGCTAAAAATAGATAGTTTGATGCCGTTCATCCGATTTTCTCAAGGAGAGTACTCTTGGAAATAACTGCTCATCCTAAAATGATTGGAGGCCGTATAATCACTGACTTACCTTTGCATTATCTTTTTCAGCCATGAAATACTAATTTTAACCAATTGATTATTACTACAACCTTTACTAATATGACACTTAAACGAAACGGGGCGGTGATTAAAACCGTCCGAGAAATTACGGTAGGAGCTGCTTTGTCGGTGGCGTTATTGAATGGAGGAATGTTGCTTCAAAGTTGCGGTGGCTCGTCGGATGATGACCGCCAACAAGCAGAAGCGCCCTACAAAGGTCGCCCCGTCAAAACTTACATCACCGAAATGAAACCAGGTGAATTTAAAATCACGGATGAAGTAGAGGTGAAAAGCGCGTCTGAAGCGGGTGCGATTGTGCGTTACTTCGACGGCCGCCGCGATACCCTGAGTGTAGCAGAAGCACAAAGACTGGTAAAAACCGACTCCACAACGCGGGATTATTACAACAACCCGAACCATTATCATACGCATTATCACCGTAGTTCGTTGTCGAATGCGCTACTTTGGGGCGGAATGGGGTATATGTTGGGACGTAACAATTCCTCTAATTATTACAACGAACAACGCGAGCGCGGGTACAGCTCGGGAGTCTATGCCAACTCGTCGGTGTATTCACGCTCGTCGAGTATTCACAACAATTACCACAACTACCGTAAAAGCGTCGCCTCGCGTCCTAGCAGTAGCCGTAGCGGATTTTTTAGCCGTGCAGGGCGCAGTTTTGGTGGATAATTTTTTTGATAACAACCATGATACGAACACATTATTTGAATAACAGCCCCGAAACCCAACTCCGCAACATAGGTTGGGCGTGGATGCTCGGGGCCGATACGCTGCCTTACCTCGCCAACGAGGCGGTAACCATCAAATCGTACGAGGCCGAGGCGTATTACAACGCCGCCAACGAACTTTACGAAATTTATGCCGAGGCGGCTCAACACGCCATCGACCGTCAGCTTTGGAAAGAAATGGGCATTCCAAAAAACCTCATTGAGCTGGTCAAGCTGACGTGGGAAGACGAGCGGCATTGGCACATTTATGGCCGATTCGATTTAGCGGGAGGAGTAGGGCGGGAGCCGATTAAACTCATTGAGTTTAACGCCGATACCGCCACGTGTATTCCTGAAACTGCCGTAGTCCAGTGGGCGCACCTCAAGGCCAATCAAATGGATGAAAGCAAGCAGTTTAATAATGTTTATGAGGCATTGAAGGCGCAGTTTTCAGAGCTTCGTCAGCGCAATAGTCACTTGAATCCGACGTTGCTTTTTTCGACCATGCGCGATGCTCCCGAAGACGATACCAACGTGGCCGTATTGGGCGAAGCCGCGCGGGAGGCGGGCTTTGACGTGGAGTTTAGCTACATCGACGAAATTGAGTTTTCGCCTACGGACGGAATTTTTAAACAGAACCCTCAAAATGGGCAATTTGAATCCTTCGATTTTTGGTTCAAACTTGTGCCGTGGGAGTACATTGGTTACGAAGAGCCAGAGTTAGCAGATTTGCTGACAAGCATCGTCAAAAACGGAAAAGCAGTGATTGTTAATCCTGCCTACACCTTGCTTTTTCAGTCGAAATACATTTTAAAGTTACTCTGGGATTTGTACCCTAACCACCCATTACTATTGCCGACTTCTTCGCAACCTTTTACGGACAAAACCAGCGTGGAAAAGGTACTTTTTGGACGAGAAGGAGCGAATGTCCGAATCATTGAAAGCAACGGAGCCGTTGTTTCGTCGGCGGAAGGTGATTACGGAGATTATGAAAAAATCTATCAAGAGTACGTCGAATTTTCGCGCGATTCGCTCGGAAAACGTTACCAAGCGGGGGTTTTTTGGGCGGGAGAAGGCTGCGGATTGGGCTACCGTCGCGGCGGCAAAATCATCGACAACACCGCCCAGTTTGTAGGTCATGTGGTTGAGTAGGGAATTTTATCGTGCGTCTGGATGCTCACATCCAGACGCACCTAACAGACGCACTCACCCATTCAAAAAGGCCAATGCCCTGCGTTCGGCCCACGAAAACTCGTCGTTGGGTACCATAAAACCGACGTGGCCGCCTTCAGTGGGGGTTTCTACAAAAATATGGGGGCTTTTCTCCGCCAATGCCTTGGGCGCACAGTCGGCGTTGAGAATGGGGTCGTTTTGAGCGTTACAAATGAGGACTGGAATACTGACGTTTTCAATAAAATTGGCGGCTGAAGCTTGTTCATAAAAATCGTTGGCATCGCGGTAACCGTTGACGGGAGCGGAGAAAAAATCGTCAAAATCCTTCCATATTTTTACCTCTTTGAGCTTAGCTAAGTCGATTCGATTAGGGTACAATCGGTCTTTTTCGGTTATTTTTTTGAGCAGTTTGCTTTTAAACCGTTCGCGGTAGAGTCGGTTTTGGGGAAGATTCAACAACTGAGCGCTTGTTTTTAAGTTGGTAGGTGCTGAAAAAGCAGCTACTCCCCGCACCACATCGGGTAAATCTTTGCCATTGACCCCCACGTACTTGAGCGAAATATTCCCACCCATGCTGTACCCCACCAGTGATACTTGTTCGTATTTTTTTGTGCGAAGAGCGTGGGAAATTACTTCTGAAATGTCCCCCGTTTCGCCGTGGTTGTAGAGGCGAAACGCGCGGTTCATCTCGCCGCTGCACGAGCGACAATTCCACGCCAACACATCCCAGCCATGTTGGGCAAATAGCTTCGCCGTTCCTTTCACATAATGCCGATGTGAGTCGCCTTCCAACCCGTGGGTAAGTACCACCAATTTTTTGCTGCCCGTATCGAGCCAATCCACGTCCACAAAATCGCCGTCGGAAAGCGTCAGCCGTTCGCGCTCATAATCAACCCCTTTGATTTTTCGAAATACACTCGGAATCACGGTTTGTAGATGTCCGTTGAACAAAAAACGCGGAGGGCCTGGGTAGCTAGAACGATGAATGATGGGCATACGGACGAAAATTTTTTGTAAAATTGCGGCTATTTTGGTGAAAAATGCACACCCGTTGGATTAAAAAATGAGCTTCATCTACAGAAACTTATCTTGAAAGCGATGGTGTTATGAATTTGGAGATTTGCCTATTGGGCAATGATTTATTTTGTGCATTTTGAATAAAGGCACGTCTTATCTTTTTCAATAGGTTCGTTTCCAGAAAAATATAAAAACGAAGAAAAAGATAAAGGCAAATAGTCAATCGAATCGGTAGGTTGTTAGGTTTAAAGATTCCCTTTATTTTTGTGTATAGTTGTCGCAACAACTATGCACCTCACTCACATTCATCTATGAATTTATGATTCGTTCAGTTGCAGACCGTATTTATTTAGACAACGCCGCTACAACACCCATCGACGCGGAAGTAATCGAAGTGATGCTCCCTTGGATAACGGAGCAATACGGAAACCCGTCGTCGATTCATGGACACGGGCGTGTCGTAAAATCGGCGATTGAACAAGCACGCAAAACCGTAGCAGGACTGCTCAATACGTCACCTTCTCAAATTTTCTTTACCTCGGGCGGAACCGAAGCCGATAACACGGCCATCCTTTGCAGCGTGGAGGCGTACAGCCTTACCCACGCCATTACCTCACCGCTGGAGCACCACGCCGTTTTGCATACATTAGAGTATTTGGCCAAATCAGGAAAAATCAAACTCAGCATGGTCAATATCGACGAAAAAGGCCACGTGGACATTAACCATTTGGAAGCATTGTTGAAGACCAATCCACGCTCGTTGGTTTCGTTGATGCACGGCAATAATGAAATTGGCAACTTGCTGGATTTGAATGCGGTAGGGGAGCTTTGTGAGCAATACAACGCCATTTTTCACAGCGATACGGTACAAACGATGGGGCATTTGCGCCATGATTTGAAGAACTTAAAAACCAATTTTTTGGTCGGGGCGGCACATAAATTTAATGGTCCTAAAGGCGTTGGATTCTTGTACGTCAACGATGTGCGTATTCATCCGTACATTCACGGTGGTGCGCAAGAACGGAATATGCGCGGGGGAACTGAAAATGTTTATGGCATTGTAGGATTAGCCAAAGCATTAGAAATTGCCTACCGCGATATGGACAGCCACCGCGCTCATCTGGAAAGTCTTAAAAAGAGAATGATTGCGGGTTTCCGCGAAAAAATAGAAGATGTTCGTTTCAACGGCGACTCAGCCAACCTTGAGCGGAGTAATTATACGGTTTTGAACGTGAGTTTACCACCGTCAGATGTCAACGATATGTTGTTGTTCAACTTGGACATTGCCAAGATTTCAGCTTCGGGTGGGAGTGCCTGTTCGAGCGGTTCGGAAGTAGGCTCACACGTATTGTCAGCGTTGGGAGTAGCACCTGAGCGCGGCAATGTTCGTTTTTCATTTGGCAAATACAATACCGAAGCCGAAATCGACTACGCCGTAGCAACCGTAGCAGATATGTATAAAACGGTAGGTGTGTAAGTGCAAGTACTTACCAAGCAATAGAAACCCCTTCGGTGAGGGGGGGGGCGCCATGCAGTTTAGCACTTGGGCGTTGGCGGTTTGGACTCAATCACAAAATACTCGCGTTGGAGCTGATTTTTGTAAAAACCCATCGTCAGCAAATGGATTTCCACCATCAGCATATAATGGGATGGCCCACAAGCGTATAAATGCGCGTCAGAAAAAGGGACAACTTGGAGGGCCAGATGCTAACACAAATTTCCCACTACGCTTGGATTTTCCAGTTCTTCGAGGCTACCCGCAAACGTAAGTGTAGCGTTTTTCTCCACAAAAAACGAAGTCTGCGTTTTGCCCTTTGAAGTGAAATTCACTATTCGCTGATTTCAACGAATCCACAGTTTTTTCGTATCGGAGGTAAATGGTTTGGTTAATCTAGTTTAGAAGGTATAATTTTTTTTCAAAGTAAAATCTATAATTTTAGCTGCTTGATTAAGGAAAGAATTTGTAAACTTACCAGTCTTTTTAATTGCAATTGCCTCGATAGGTGTTATTTCTCCCTGAGCTGAACCAAATAATGGGCTTATTCGCTTTGTATCATTTTGATTAATGAATGTAATTTTCTTGACTGTTACAATATAACCATCACTAAAATTTTCAATAGTAACAAAGGATTTATAAGAACTATTTGAAAGAATAATTGGTGTTGACATACGTGTAAATCCAGCACCTCGATAATCCATAAAACTTTCAACGGATTGTCCCACTATTGTGTTTTGAAATATGTCGATATTATTTAAAATACCTGCTTTTTTTACTGAAATCAAAAGGTCTTGAAAAGTAAATATCTTCTCAAATTTATGTGTCCAATAAACTGTACTATTTTGAGAGGTAAAATTACCAGAAGTGTCAATTAGCTCTTGTGAAAAAGATTTAAATGTTAGAAATAGAAAGATGAAAATGATTACTTTTGTCTTCATTGTGTTTTTTTTATAAAATTTAAATTGATAATCCTAGATAAAATATAAAAATAAATAGCTTTATCCTTAATATTACTATAAGAATTAATAGTAGTCTGCTAATTGTCAAATATTAATTTTTTCAGTTCAATAACTAAAGAACCTATGCTAGAAAAATCCAATGTCAACTCTACAAGACTTTGAAAAGAAAATTTTTGTTTTCTCCCTGAGTCAATAGTTGTCTCTATTTCATCAATACAGTCAGTTATATCTTTAAGTTTATTTCTTGAAATTGTATTGTCTGCTTTGATTGCTGTTATCTTATTTTTAAGAGTGCCATAGTTATTAATTTGAATTGATACTCTATTTGAGCCTGAAACGATAATTGCAATTATTGGTCTTTTAGTCCTTTGATGGCACCTGTCACCGAAAAAGGGGCAGGGGCGGCTATAGCCAAGAAAGGAAGCAGCGCGAGGCAAGACAATAACAGCTTTTTCATCGCGAAATGGTTTTGAGTTTCAGTGAAATGTAAATGTTTTGGCAAGATAAGGCGTATTCGGTAGAGTGCCAAATTGGGTAGGGGTATAAAACTAAAAAAAGCGGGGAACAATCACCGCTTTTTGTCACTATGTTATCCAATCCAAGCCTCAACCTCTTCTTTTTTAGGCATGGGAGCGTCGATTTTTAGTTTTTTGCGCAAACCTCCCAAATCGTTGAACACTTTGTTGGGGTTGGCGGCTTTGAGGGCGTCGATGGTTAAGAAACCCATTTTTTGGAGGGCAGGCACCCAAATCGCGGGCACGCCTTGCGTTACATAATCGGCTTCGGTGGCCATTTCTATCTTCTTCTCTGGGCGCATTTGTGGGAAGAACAACACTTCCTGAATGCTGGTTTGGTCGGTCATCATCATC
This sequence comes from Runella sp., assembly GCA_023254175.1. GTDB lineage: Bacteria > Bacteroidota > Bacteroidia > Cytophagales > Spirosomataceae > Runella. Next base: position 20,119 of record JALQYJ010000032.1, read on the forward strand.
GTCAGACGGTCGATACCGATACCAATTCCTGAAGTAGTAGGCATTCCATACTCAAGCGAACGGATGAAATCCTCGTCCATGGCCATTGCTTCTTCGTCGCCACGTTCAGCAAGGCGAAGTTGCTCTTCAAAACGTTCACGTTGGTCGATAGGGTCATTTAGCTCAGAGTACGCATTAGCAACCTCTTTTCCATTGATAAACAGCTCAAAACGCTCCACCAAACCAGGTTTGCTACGGTGCTTTTTGGTCAATGGTGACATTTCAACGGGATAGTCGATGATAAACGTCGGCTGAATCAAGTTATCTTCTACCTTCGCGCCAAAAATCTCGTCGATGAGTTTGGCCACGCCCATGGTCGCGTCGGTTTCGATACCCCACTCCTTGCACTGAGCGATAAGTTCTGCTTCGGTTTTGCCTTCTACGTTGACACCTGTGTATTTTTCAATCGCTTCAAAGATACTCAAGCGTGTGTAAGGCCCTGCAAACTCAATTTCGTTGCCCCACGATTGTATCTTGGTAGTGCCGTTTACGGCTTTGGCTACTTTCTCAAGGATTTCTTCCGTGATGCCCATCATCCAGTGGTAGTCTTTGTAAGCCACGTAAAACTCCAACGACGTAAACTCTGGGTTGTGGGTACGATCCATTCCTTCATTGCGGAACATTTTTCCGAATTCATACACACCGTCAAAACCACCCACAATCAGACGCTTGAGGTAAAGCTCGTTGGCGATACGCATGTACAACGGCATATCAAGCGTGTTGTGGTGCGTTTTAAACGGACGGGCCGTAGCTCCTCCGTGGATAGGCTGAAGAATAGGCGTTTCGACTTCCAACCAGCCTCTGTCGTCAAAAATCCGACGCATAGTGCTGATGATGCGGGCACGTTTGATAAAAATATCTTTGACGTGAGGATTCACAATCAAGTCCACGTACCGCTGACGAAAACGTTGTTCAGGATCCGAAAATGCGTCATACACTTTGCCATCTACTTCTTTCACCACAGGAAGTGGGCGAAGCGATTTGTTCAAAATTTTAAACCCTTCAACGTGAATCGAGATTTCACCCGTTTGGGTCGTAAAGACATAGCCTTTGACCCCGATGATGTCGCCGATGTCGAGCAATTTTTTGAAAACCGTATTATAGAGCGTTTTGTCTTCGCCAGGGCAAAGGTCGTCGCGGCGAAAATACAGCTGAACGCGGCCTGTGCTGTCTTGTAATTCAGCAAACGACGCGCTTCCCATGATACGGAAGCTCATCAAACGGCCTGCAATCGAGATACTCTTATAATTGAGCTTATCGTTTTCGTAGTTTTTATGAATATCGGCTGCCGTAGCGTTTACCTCAAATAATTCGGCAGGATAGGGGTCAATCCCCATTTTCATCAAATCTTCGCGCTTTTGGCGGCGGAGGAGTTCTTGTTCGCTCAACATTTACTTGGTTGTTTTAAGCCCTTTACCCCTCGTTGGGGAAATGTACAGATACGGGACTATTCGTTGTTTTTATAAATATTGATGCAAAATTAGGCAAAAGCCTCCAAAACTTGCTTCTTAAGCGCGACTTCTTCTAAATGGGCTAGAAAAAGAGTTGGCGTTTGATGACACCACCGCTGAAACTCGTCTTGCGGGGAAACGTGTTTAGGGAGGTAGTCGAGAAGCAGCGACAAGTCAAATTCTTCGGCGGCAATCCCAGCCCCTGCCCGTTGTGCATCGAGGGCGTTGCAGGACTGTTCGTAGTGCGCAGGAACCATCAAAGCAGGTTTCCCAAGGTACATCGCTTCGCAGACCGACTCAAACCCTGCCGTCGTCATCAATGCCGTACAGCGTGCCATCATCTCTAAAAACTTAGCACCATCCACTTGATGAAAAGTCAGCGTATCGTCAAATGCACAGTCGGGTTGGTTCCAAAAACAGTGCAAATGCACTTCGGGATGCTGTAAATGCCACTCAATCAAGGTTTTACTCATGGTGGCGTAGGTGATATAAACCAGAAAAAAAGGTTCTTGGGTGGGGGTTAGCGCTTTGACCGCCCCACGAAGAAGGGGCGGGACGGTCACGATGCGGTGGTGAGTAGAAGTAGCAGTGGGATAAAACGAAAGAGCCAGCAGTTTTTGAGCCCGTACCGCCGTAAGGCGCGTATTGATTTTTAACAACCAATGGTTTAAACTGAGTTTGACAGGAAATGTAAAATCGTTACGCAAAAATAAATAATGGTGCCCAACGGCCACAATCGGAACCGCAGGCCGATACGTTAGCGCGTACAAACCACCAAGAACATCGTAAAAATTAACGATGACGTCGGGCTGATAACGCTGGACGTGGGCATGAACGGCTTTGAGGCTTTTGACGTAGAGAGGAATCCGAAAAAGATGATGCGTAATCGTTTTGGAAAAACTAATCCCCCGTTTTCCCATAATCAAGTGTGGGCTGTTAAAAGGATAAATGTCAGCGGGAAAAGAATCGTAAAAGAAAGAAGGTAGTTGCCGTCCTTTGCCAATTCCGACTAGTCCAGCCACGACTTCGTGACCATTGTCTCGCAGCAACTGAGCCAGCGAAATAGCTTGGGTCAAGTGGCCTCGACCTTCGCCTTGGATAATAAACAGAAATTTACTCACGATGCCGCCCGCTCTTTTACGCCAAAAAATTCGGATACTGTTGGCTCGTCTACTTTGCCCATTTGGGCTTCGTTGTAGTAAACGAGAGTCCAGCTGCCATCGTGGTCTTCGACCAAGGCCGTGAGCGATTCTACCCAGTCGCCTGAGTTCATGTAAAGTAAGCCGTCGATGTCGCGCATAGCGGGTTGGTGAATGTGTCCGCAGATGATTCCGTCGCAGTTACGAGAGCGGGCCAATTCGGTGAGTTTTTCTTCAAAATCAGAGACGTAATTGACGGCTGCCTTAACTTTCTGCTTGATTAATTGTGAAAGTGAATAATATGGAAGTCCGCACCAGTCGCGGTAGTGATTATATAACTTGTTGAGCCACAGTAAGAATGTATAACCCGCGTCGCCCAAATACGCCAACCACTTCATGTGCGTCGTGATGCTGTCGAAGACATCGCCGTGGGTAACGTAAAACCGTTTTTGTCCCGATTTTAAGATGTAGTCTTTGCGAATTTGAAACTGTTTCCCGAGGCGAAGGGGCATGATTTGATCCAAAAAATCATCGTGATTTCCACGGATGTAAATGACCTTGGTGTGGTAGTCATCCATCATTTTTAGCACCGTTTTGAAAAAAGCCGTGTGAGGTCGTTTCCACGTACCGTATTTTTTCAACTGCCATCCGTCGATGATGTCGCCGTTTAAGATAAGCCGTTTGCATTTGTATTGCTTCAAAAAATGCGTAACTTCTTTGGCCTTGGAGCCGCTGGTTCCGAGGTGAACATCCGAAATCACAATGGTACGGTAGTGCGTCTTCTGCTTCATGCTCGCAAATTGCACTTCATCTATTACTTGATTATTGCTTGATTTTTAAGGTTTTAAAAAATTTCTATAGGCTTTCCTAACAAATGGGTAATGCAAAAAAAAATACCTCAGATTTTAATGCATCAATTTCTGAGGTATATTCATAGCATGAACAATTCACAACTATACAAGGGTAGCCTTTCGCTGATTATTCTAAAGTTATTGGAAGAAAAAGGCGAAGCCGAAACCATCAACCGTTTGGAGGAACTTGCCGATTTTGTCAAACACATGCAGTTATTGCTTAATCCTAAACTATCGCTTGGATGATGAATTCTCAACTTACAAAACAGCAAATCAATCGCCTATATAAATATTGTGTACAGCATATTTATCTTTTTTCGTTTTGTTAATTTCTGCTCTTTTTCTGGTAAGGAGCGCGGAAATTCAAGCATACGAAAAACTCCGTGCATACAGTCGCCAACTTTACCCTGATATGTTACTCTGGGGGAGTTTTGGCAAAATAGCTATTCTACCAAGTATACGCGATTTGGGCGACGTTTTTTGTAGTACTCCGTACAACGTTTACGTGGGCGACGATAGAAATCTACGAACACCTCATGGCCAAAAGTGGGCGCCTTTATCCGCAGGCTTTTGCGTAAATTTGCGCGATGCACTTATACCTTCATATTCCTTTTTGCAAACAGGCGTGTCACTACTGTGACTTCCATTTTAGTACCACTCTCCATTCTAAAAAAGAGATGGTAGAGGCTATTTGTCGGGAAATTGAACTACAAAAGGGGTATCTGCCCACTCGAACCCTCGAAACGATTTATTTTGGGGGAGGTACACCTTCATTGTTGACTCAACATGAACTAGCCCAAATCTTCGACACCATTCATCAGTTTTTTACGGTGGAAAGTGGTGCAGAAATTACGCTGGAAGCCAATCCAGATGATATTTCTGCCGAAAAGTTAATGATTTGGAAGCCCTACATCAACCGACTCAGTATTGGTCTACAGTCATTTTATGAACCTTATTTGCGTTTTATGAATCGGGCGCATAATGCCGTAGAGTCGGAGCGGTCGGTGAAATTGGCCCAAGACTACGGATTCAATAATCTGACGATTGACCTGATTTATGGCATGAGCCAAGCGCATTTGGGGATGGTTCCAACGGTCAGTGACGAACAACTTTGGCAGCAAGACCTCGACAAAGCAATGGCGCTCGGAACGCCGCATATTTCGGCCTATAATCTAACCATTGAACCAAAGACTGCGTTGGGACATTGGCTCAAAAAAGGAAAAATAAAACCCGTTGACGAAGAGTTATCTGCGCGTCATTTTGGGCAAATGGTACAATCCTTAACACAAGCTGGGTACGAGCAATACGAAATCTCCAACTTTGCCAAAAATGGCCACTATGCCTGCCACAATAGCAGCTATTGGAAGCGGCGGCCATACTTGGGCGTTGGGCCTAGCGCGCATTCGTTCAATGGTATTTCGCGCCAGTACAACGTGTCTAATAATGCCCTGTATCTTCTTGGTATTCAGGCCAAAAAGCCTGTTTTTGAACTAGAAGAATTGTCAGTTTTTGACCAAGTAAATGACTATATTTTGACGAGCCTTAGAACGATTTGGGGCTGTGATTTGGCGGTCATTTGGGACATAGGGAAAGTTGACCTTCTGGAAGAACAAAAAGTGTACATAGAAAAATTTCTTGAAAAAAATTGGGTAGAAGTAAGGAGCAATGTACTGTATATCACAGAGAAGGGGAAATTATTTGCCGACCGAATTGCCTCAGATTTGTTTTTAGTTTGAACAATTGAAGGCATTTTTTGATTTTTGTAAACAGGCAAATGATAAGTGAAGCACTTAAAATTTGTTTATCTCAGAAAATAATAACAAATTACGTTCACTCATTTTAACGGGCAAGATGCCCGTGCCACCTTGTTGTATGGCTATTAATCGAATTCGACCTACTGTGACTGCACCTTTGCCCAAATCGAAAAGTTGGAAATCCATTCTAACGCGTATTGTATTAAAGAGCATTCTGTATTTTCTGGTAGGTTCAGTAATTTGGGTAACCGTACTCAAATTTGTACCCGTCTGGTTTACGCCATTCATGATAGTGCGAAAGGTAGAAGCTATTTCCGAGGGGCGTAGCAGCAAAATTTATTCAGATTGGACTCCTATTGAGAACATGTCAAAAGAAGCGCCATTGTCGGTAGTAGCGTCTGAAGACCAGCTTTTCCCTGAGCATTGGGGTTTTGATTTTAAGGCAATGGGTAACGCATTTCAACACAATTTGAAAGGAAAAAAAATCAGAGGAGCAAGCACTATTTCGCAACAAGTAGCCAAAAATGTTTTTTTATGGCAAGGCCGTAGCTATGTGCGTAAAGCCTTAGAGGTTTACTTTACCCTTTTGATTGAGGTCATTTGGGGCAAACAAAGAATTCTAGAAGTATACCTCAACGTCGCCGAAACAGGTAACATGACTTTTGGGTATGAGGCCGCCGCTCAACGCTTCTTTAATAAATCCTCAGCTGAGTTAACTCGAGTGGAAGCGGCGCGAATAGCGGCTGTTTTACCCAGTCCATTACGCTTTTCGGTTAAAAACCCATCTAATTACACATTACGACGCACACAGCAAATAGCTCGCCAAATGCGTATGTTAGGCCAAGACTATACCGCAAAACTCTAAAAATACTTTTGTTTATTGGGAGTTGATTTTTATAAAAATAGTTAGTCATAAAGTAATCAATCTGCTTTTGATTAAAAGAAAAGTGTATTCTACTATCTATACCAATTTTTGGCATAATTATTGTCTATAAAATCACAGTACCAATCACCCTACAAAAACATCAATTAGCTGATTATCAAATAAATAATTTCTTGACTTAGTAAAACTGTAATGCCAACGATGTCAATAATGCTATCAATGTTTATTTCCCCAATACGATTCCGTTTGGTAGTTTAGCTATCTCTGGATACGCCTACTTTCCTAGTACACTTGCTAGTACTAACCGACTGTTTGTTCAGGCAAGTAGTGCCACTGATGTACGGACTTTTACCCACGAATAACACCCGTAAGCCCTTTTGGAACAGCTACCTCCGCTAGCCAACCTTATAAAACGGCTCCATGGAGTTATTTAGGAACGGAAACAGTGAGTACCTACGATAGCAATGTGTTCGATTGGGTAATTGTATCATTACGAACAGACGTTACGAATGCCTCTTCGATGGTATATCAGACGGCTGGGTTACTTCGAAAAGACGGAAATGTTACTATGGTAGCTTCCTATCCTACTCTCTCGGTCTCCCAATCCTACTATGTTCTTGTTGAACACAGAACGCACGTTGGAGCAGCGTCACATACACCTGTGACGATAACTAATGAAAAGATTACCTATGATTTTACACGGCAGCAGTCTTACATTACTATCAATGCACCTGCGTCAGGGCAATTACAATTGGGCATAATCTATTATTTGTTTTCAGGAGATTGTAGTAAAACCCCTTTCTCAGAAATAAATGCCAATGATTCAAGTTCATGGCGGTTGGACAATGGAAAGTTTGCGCGCTATTTATTTACAGATTATAACTTGGATGGAGAAATAAACGCCAATGATGATATTCTTTGGCGCAAAAATAATGGTAAATTTTCAGGGGTAAATTTCTAAACCGGCATACTAATTGTGCATTATAAGAGGTAGGCTTTTAAGGGTTTCGCAAAAATCGAACCAATTTTTCAGAAAATATGAAAAAGTTTAAACTTCAATCTGTTTTATTCGTAGTGGCTCTATTAATGAATATAGTAGTTGCCAAAGCCCAAGGACGTTATGAAGTACGGCTAGTGCCAGGAGCATTTAATTGTGCCGAAGATTCGGTAACGATGTGTTTAGAAATTCGTGCGACTTCAGCCGACAGTGCTTTTGTAATGGGAAATGCCAATTTTATTTTAATATACCCAACTAGCCAATTAAATAATCCCGTTTTTAGGAGCCGTGGTGCGTTCAGTGGCGGCACCTATTCGTTGTTAGGGATGACCAAAACAGCAGGTACTCCTAACAGCGCACTAAGTATCAACGTCGTTAATAATGGGGTAAACGGAGAAGGAACCACCGTTGACCCCAATTGGAAAACGATAGCTTGTTTGGCCTTTAGCACCACAGGTAATACTAACAAGTGCTATAGCCTTACTATTAGTGCAAGCAATCCTACAACGGTAGTGACAATGGCGTATCCTGACCCTGCCGACCCTCAAAATAATATTTCTCTGACAAAGCAGGTATCGCAAGGCACACTGACTTCAATTAGTAATCAGTGCCCTGCCCCCCCCATTGCGACGTTGTCAGGAGGGGGTACTATCGCTACGGGAGGAAGTTCAACCTTGACAGTGACGTCTCAGAATAGCGTTCTACCTGCAATAGTTGCACTCAGTGGGGGAGTTTCAGTGACATTGACTCAGCAAGAACCAACCAAGACAGTAACAGTTACTCCTACTAATACAACAACTTATACCATACAAAGCGTAACGGGTGACTGCGGAGCTGGTACAGGACAGGGAACAGCTACTGTAACTATTCAAAATTGCACAAATGTTCAATGTATTCCCGTAACGTTCCGAATTATTAAGTAGGAAAGTTTTGAAAAACAGACAATAGATAAGTGGCTGCTTTAATAGGTAGCCATTTTTCGTTTTCTACCTGTGACTCTACTTTATAAAGTTGTTGAAGAACATCTGGATGTTGGTAAAATTTTTCTTCTAAGGCATATCGAATTAGACTGTGCATCCACTCGAGGTTTTGCTGTTGGCGGTTTTGGTGAAAAAAACCGTTTTGCCGTACTTGATGCGAAAACCGTTCTATCATTTCCCAAATGTCATATAAGCCTCTGTTTTCAAGGGCTGAACATGTTTTTACTTCGGGATACCATCCGTTTTCAGTGGGAGGGAATAAGTGCAGCGCATTTTGGTATTCTACTACAGCTCGTTGAGTAGCGGCTTGGTTGGTCCCATCGGCTTTGGTGATAACAACTGCATCTGCCATTTCCATAATTCCCTTTTTTATACCTTGCAGTTCGTCGCCTGCGCCTGCCAACATCAATAAGAGAAAAAAATCGACCATTCCTTTGACCAACGTTTCGGATTGTCCCACTCCTACGGTTTCGATAAAGATAACTTCAAAGCCCGCAGCTTCGCACAAAAGCATCGTTTCGCGCGTTTTGTTGGCTACTCCTCCTAAAGAACCGCCAGAAGGAGAAGGCCGAATGTAAGCCAATGGGTCGTGGGAAAGTTCTTCCATTCGGGTCTTATCGCCCATGATACTACCTTTAGAGCGCTTACTAGTGGGGTCAATGGCCAAAACGGCTAACTTTTTACCCGCCTTAGTCAAATTTTTGCCAAAAGCTTCGATAAACGTGCTTTTCCCGACGCCAGGCACTCCCGTAATACCGATACGCACAGAGCGGCCCGAATGGGGTAAAATTTGCTCTAGTACTTGTTGGGCTAATTCTTTATCGGAAGAAAGTTGGCTTTCGATGAGCGTAATGGCACGGCTCAGAATCATTCGGTTACCCGAAAGAACACCTTCAACGTAGGCTTGAACGGAAAGACGGTTTCGCAACGGAGTAATTTGCAGTTAGTAATAAAAAAAACGGCGGTATTGGGGAGTAAAAATAAAGGCCGCGCGACGTATCTGCAAATAGAATTTTAGGAGGCACTTGTGGAGGAGGTAGGCCCTAAAAATGCTTCGGCCCACAAAATGTCCTCAGGGGTAGTGATTTTAATATTTTCGTACGCTCCTTCAATAAGAGTTACGTCTCGTCCTGCAAAATTGAGAACACTGGCACAGTCAGTGAAAAAAGACTGTTCGGGAGAGTCAAAGGCTGGACGCATCCAATCAAGACGAAACGTTTGTGGAGTTTGAACAAGGCGGTAGGATGCGCGTTCGGCAGATTGATTGCTTCCATTTTCGTTCACCAACCGAATTGAGTCTTTGAGTGGAACGCTCGTAACAGCTGCGCCTTTTTCAGCGGCTACTTCAAAACCTTTGGAAATGATTTCGGGAGTAATAAATGGGCGAACGCCGTCATGAACAGCGACTAAGCCATCTTTTGCACTAATACGTTTAAGCCCGTTTTTAACTGATTGAAAGCGACTGTTTCCGCCAGTAACCGTGACAATCGGAGGGTAAAATTCGTGTTTATCACAAAGGGCATACCAAGCCTTCATTTCGCTGGCTGGGAGAACCAAAATAAGCTGTAATGAGAAATCATAAGAAAGAAATTTCTCAATGGTATGCATTAAGATGGGTTTTCCGCCAATTTCAATAAATTGTTTTGGAATCCTTTTCCCCATCCGTGTTCCGCTTCCCCCAGCAACGATAATGGCAAACTTGGTCATTCGCAGTTAGATAATGAGCATGGCATCGCCGTAGCTGAAGAATTTGTATTTTTCTTTAATGGCAATTTCGTACGCCTCCATGATGAGCTCATGACCCCCAAATGCACAAGTCATCATCAATAAGATAGATTCAGGCAAGTGGAAGTTGGTCAAAAGTGCGTTTGAAATCTTAAAATCATAAGGAGGGAAGATAAACTTATCGGTCCATCCTTCAAAAGGCTTTACGCGGTTGTTAGCCGATACCGAAGATTCTAATGCTTTGAGTGATGTAGTACCGATGGCACACACTTTCTTTTGCTTATCTAAGGCTTCGTTAATAATCACCGTGCTATGCTCTGGAATGACATAGTTTTCAGAGTCTGTTTTGTGCTTGGTAAGGTCTTCTACGTCTACCTGACGAAAAGTTCCTACACCCACATGCAACGTAATTGGAGCAAAGTTTACTCCTTTGATTTCCATCCGACGCTGAATCACCTTAGTAAAGTGCATTCCTGCGGTTGGAGCGGCTACGGCGCCTACGTGTTGCGCAAAAATTGTTTGATAACGTTCACGGTCAGCATCTTCTACTTTGCGTTTGATGTCGCGTGGTAGAGGTGTTTCGCCCAGCTCATCAATAGCACGCATTAGTTCATCGTGATTTCCATCGTACAAAAAGCGAATGGTACGACCCCGAGAAGTAGTGTTATCAATAACTTCGGCTACTAAGTCACTATCGCCAAAATACAATTTATTTCCGACCCGAATCTTACGCGCAGGGTCTACCAATACGTCCCAAAGACGCATTTCACGGTTGAGTTCACGCAATAGAAATACTTCGATTTTGGCGCCAGTTTTTTCTTTTTGCCCGTACAAACGAGCAGGAAAAACTTTAGTATCATTGACGACCATTACATCGCCTTCGTTGAAGTAATCTATAATTTCAGAAAATTTCTTGTGTTCAATCTTCTTAGTTTGACGATTAACCACCATTAAGCGGGAGTCGCCACGGTCAGCGGGATAAAGAGCAACAAGGCTCTGAGGAAGGTCAAACTTGAACTCGGACAGTTTCATATATCTTTCTTATCTAAAAGACACCTCAAAAAATTAAGACCGCAAAAGTAGTAATAAATGAGCGATTTTCAGTTACTTTAGTGCTTTTTTTTAGACAAGACCCTTCCCCAGAGTTTTTAGGAGAGTAATCCCCGTGATTAAGGAGCGAGTGTCAGAGGAAAAGTGACGTTTACATCATCGCTACCAGGGGTAACCGTTCCATTTTTTACAGGCTGACCGTTAACAGGTGGCTGATGGCGAAGTTGCACTTTGAGGGTTCCCGTGCTAGCAGAACCTGTTACTAAAGTACCTGTCAAACCGATAGGGAAGTTACGGCTGTCTTTGTCGGTAGCAGTATAGGTAAATAAGCTAGATGCACTTGGAGTAACTACTACCAAGTGTTCGTCGGCTTCACTCAGAATTTCACTGGTTTTATTTTCAGCAGGAGTTTTACTTTCATCCAAAAACTCCACTTCAAGTTTGTACGTACGACTTGTGCGTAGAGAAATAGGACTAATTGTGGGTACCGTACCTCCGTCGCCATCCAAATCTTTCCATGTAAAAGTCTGGGCTGTCGTAGTACCGTTTTCGGTAAACTTCAAACGTACCGTTGTGATTAATTCGTTTTCGTCTTCGGGAGCAGGGGCTTCTTTTTTACAGCTACCAAGCATAACTACCAAAGCAAGCAAAACGAGGAGTCGGGTGTGTACAAGTGACATAGTTTGTTTAATAAAATAAGTGAAATAGTTATAGTACAGGGAACGGGTCAAAAAAGCGCTCATTAGCCTCCATTTTCTTAATTTCGGCTTCAGTGCAAAGGCATGCCATAAGTTCTTGCTCAATGGCTTTGGGGTTTAAATCTTGTCCAATAATCACAAGTTCGTTTTGACGGTCGCCAAAGCGCTTGTCCCATTTATTTTCGATGAGCTTTTGATTCGAAACGTAAGCTGAATACCGAATTCGCTGGTTAAAAGGCATACTACACCCCGCGCTTTCGACGCGGAGGGAGCCGCTCCAGTTGATGGCTTTGTCGTAGTCAAAAAGGCCCGTATTTAGAATAGTGGAAAGAGGTACTTTGCCAAAAGTCGTTGGAATAATTTTCGCAACGGGGTTTAAAGACTTGATGATGGCGGTCAACTCTTGCAGTTGTTCTTTGGTAACCAAGTCTGTTTTGTTCAATAAAATGATGTCGGCAAACTCAATTTGATCAGTCAACAAGTTGACAATCGTCCGATAATCTTGTGGGTCTTCAGTGAGTTGACGTGTTTGAAGTGTATCCACCGAACCAAAATCTTTGGCAAAATTGAAGGCATCCACCACCGTGACCATGCTGTCGATTTGTGCCCATTTAGACAAATCAATGCCGTTTTCTTCGTCCAAAAACGTGAAAGTTTGCGCCACGGGAACAGGTTCAGAAATCCCTGTGCTTTCAATGAGCAGGTAGTCAAAACGGTTTTCTTTGGCCAATCGCTCTACTTCTATCATCAAATCTTCCCTGAGTGTACAACAAATACAACCATTTGACATTTCAACGAGTTTTTCTTCAGTGCGAGAAAGGGTATTTTCTTTCGCTACCAGTTGGGCGTCGATATTGACCTCACTCATATCGTTCACAATGACTGCGACTTTAAGTCCTTCTTTGTTGTGAAGTACATGGTTGAGTAGGGTCGTTTTGCCTGCCCCTAAAAAACCTGATAGCACGGTTACGGGCAACTTTTTCTGTGTCATTAATGCGATTTTTTGCAACATTGATGCAAATGTAATCAAAATTTTATTTGCATCAGTGTTGCAATTAACTTTTGAGCAGAATTTTTTGCGGAGGAATTAAAACGTATAGCGAAGTTTCAGGGAGATGTTGCGGCCTTGTTCGGTTGCAAAGTAGCGAAACCGATTGAGGTAATCACGGTACGAAGTATTAAGGGCGTTTTGAACCGAAAAAGCCCAATGTAATTGGGAAGGCCCTTTGAGAGAAAGTGCCCCACCCACGTTGAAATTCCACAAATGATAAGCTGATGGAGAATCCATAAAATCACTTTTAGGCGGTACGCGTCGCTGTTTATCCACCCAAAGGTGACTGAGTATCACATAGGTATCTTTGGACGAAAACACTTTCCCAAAGCTCCAACGCAGTTTGTTTTCGATGCGATTGGCTGGAATAAGGACTAAATACCCCTGCTCGCGGCGATCGTAAGCGCGCAAATAAGAAAATTTTAAGTTATGAGAAAAACGTTGTGGGATGACATCCCACTGAGTATCAAGGTCAAATCCCGTAAAAGTAGCGTCGGTTTGGGTGTATTTAAAATAGGGGAACGCGCCACGAATGGTCAGAATGGGTTCGGCTTGGGGTTTTAGGTAAATAAAATCGGAGATTTGGTTGTGATACATTCCCAATTCCCCCTTAAAACGTTGGCTAGTATATTCCACACTTCCGATGAGGTTGTAAGCTACTTCGGGGCGCAGGGTTTCGTCGCCTTCTTCGTACGAAGCTGCTCCGTGATGAACGCCTTTGCTGTATAATTCATTGGGCGTGGGGGGGCGCCAAGCTGTTCCAAAATTGGCTCGAAATGACAACTTTTCGTTGGGGGTATGAACTACACCAACAGTACCAGAGCCATTATTAAATGAATGGTGGCGTGGGTCAGGCACGGTACCAACGAAGCGAAAAACATCCAATTGACGCCAATCAAAACGAGCGCCAGCTTCCAATTCCCAGCGTTGAAATACCCAACGTTCTAACCCAAAAATTCCGATATTGGTTTGCTCAAAATCAGGGATAAGTGGCCGACCATCCGTAAAATTATACTGGTATAACCCAGTAAGTCCCAGTTGTCCATTCATTTTGCCGTTTCCAAGTGGCTTGTGGTCAAGAACAAGGTCGCTGGTAAGTGTAGTGATGCGAAATAACAACGCAGGGTTAGTGGCTGCTTGTGGGCCATGCAAGTCGTATTCAGCTCGGCGGTTAAATTGCCGCCCGATGGTCCAGCTCAGTCGGTTGCCGTTAAAATTATAATATGCTTTTCCTTTGAGAAGGTTGTGGCGAATGAATTGGTTGGGGCGTTCGATGTTACGGGTAAAGCCTGTTTTGATGAAAGGCTCTCCGTTTTGGATGACCTTCAATAAATCGGACGTACTTCCAATGTGCGATCCCGAAAAAATACCAATGTTGCTGTCAAATTGACTAAAAAACGCCTCAACGCCCACGCGATTATTTCGATAACCTGTGGTAATCGAAAAATTGTTCTCTCGCACGCCTGTATTAGCCATAAAATAGTCAGGAGTGCGGATATTACCACCGTTCTTAAGAGTGCCTTGAATACGCCACGCCCAACCTTTCCACTGAGGTAATCCTCCTTGCAATGTACCTGACACCACCCCAATACGGCCGTTGGAAAACGCAGCCGCATTCACTTCGCCACTCAGTTGTGGGCTTTTTGGAAGCTCGTCGGGCTCAACCAAAATAACGCCCGCAATGGCGTCAGAACCGTAGCGAACGCCCGCTGCACCTTTCACGACAGTTAGGCGTTTAGCAATAAACGGGTCGATTTCAGGAGCGTGTTCCGAGCCCCATTGCTGGCCTTCTTGGCGAATGCCATTGTTCATAATAACGACCCGATTGCTGTGTAAGCCGTGAATAACGGGCTTGCTGATGGAGGCTCCCGTTTGGAGGGTGGTGATGCCCGTGATTCTTTTTAGGGCGTCGCCCAACGTTTCACCACGGGTGAGTTCAAGAGCTTGCCCTTCCAAAAGGCTACTTTTCTGGGAAAGAAGCGTTTGAAGGCGTCGAGCTACAATCTCGACATCCTGAAGATGAACTTCGTCTTCGCTCAGGTTGAGATTTTCTTCCGCACTGTGCTCAAGAACAATGGAGGTTTTAATGACTTTATAGCCAACGATTCGGCATTCAAGAGTGTATTTCCCTTGGCAAATATTGCTGATTTTATATCGACCAGCGGTGTCGGTTGTAGTAAAAAGAGGAGTACCTTCGATGCGTAAAATAGCCCCAACGATGGGTAGACGAGTTTCACGGTCTTTAACCACTCCTTTGATGAGGCAGTGACAATCTTTCGGAGTTTGCGCGTAAGCGAAATGAAACAATAAAAAAAGAACCCATCCAGCAAAGAATTGATACTGCCAACGGCGTCTTGGGCGTACTGAGTATAGTGGGAATATTAGGTAAGGCAGAAGTTTTTTTTTATTCATTTTAGACAAAAGTACTTTATTTGCAACAAAGTTGCAAATACAAAAAGTTCATTAAAAAACCTGTTGGCGAAATTTTTTCTAAAAAAAAGCTCCAACAGGTTTTTAGCTTATTTTTCAGATTCTTCGGTGGTGTCGGCGCCTTTGGGGCGTTCATAAATGAGTTTACCTTTGTCGTCCCATTCACTGAGAATAACTCCCTCGCCTTCTTCGTACCAATAGCGGGGATAGCGGGTTACTTTTTTACGTTGACGACGGTATTGGTAGTATTCGTTCCAAGTTCCTACGGGAAAATCGTTGTCATATTGGCCTTTGACCATAAGCTGCCCACCGTCGTAGAACATCAAATAATCTCCTTTGCGTTTTCCGTATTGAACAGGAATAACTTCTCTGACTTTGGTATGTGCCGAATCATAATACGTCACTCTTGACTCAGCAGGAAAACCATGCTTCCATTTGCTTTTATCTAACAGTTTATAATCACCATCGTAGCTTTCCCAACGTCCGTCTTTGGTGCCGACATAGTAATTCCCTTCTTCGACCAAATTTCCTGAAACATAGCGTTTGTAAGGGCCATGTAAAATCAGGGCTGCTTCTTTGTCTTTGATGACCGATTTGCTGATGATACGACTGCGAGTATCGTACCAGTACACGTCTAGCCCATCGTATGTACGAGGTTGACGGTACTCTTTTAAAACGTGAAATTCGATTTGAGTAATGCGGTCACCACTACCTGTACTCGAGGTCATACGATTGATAGCAAGCCCTTCATAATCGGTATGGTATTTTTTCTTCTTCTGCCTACGCGCTTTTTCCTTTTTCTTGATATCATTGATTTTGAGGCCAAGGTCGGGGAGGGTCTCACTGAAAAACTCTTTAGCATCTGACGGCTTTACGGATTTTCCACCGACAGTGGCACCTACCCCTAGGCTTGGGGTAGCTATACCTGCTTTTTGGAGCAAGCTGTCGGCTTGTGATTTTCGTTCTTTAAGTTGTTGAGATTTAGTTTTACTCGACGAAGAATTTTGCTCTTGCGCGGCAGCTGTAAACACCAAACAAAGAGTAACAAATGCGGGGACAAAGCGAAAAGAGGACATACTCGAATGCAAAAACATGGAAGTTTTACGTATTTGATGCGAAACTAACGAATCATTTGCCAAAATTATACCAAATTTTAGAACGTTGCCCCGTTGATTTTGTTGTGCGTTCAATCGTTTCCCTTCCCATCCGCTGAGTTCGTGACATTATGCTTTTAAAATACGAATCACTTTTTGACCTGCATCGCACCTCATTGCACACAAATAAGAGCCTGGTATCCAATAACTTCCTTCCACAATTTCTGAATATACGCCTGCTGCCATGTTTCCTTCTTTGAGAGTCCCTACTTCACGCCCCATCATGTCGTACAGACTGATTTTGACGTACATGTCTTTTTTGAGTGAGTACAACAGCGTCGTATAGGTCGAGAATGGATTCGCGCCGCTCTGTTCAAAAGTAAATTCTTGATTGCTAGCTACATATCCACTCGTCGATTGACGAAAAATGGGAAGCGTTGAGAACGTTTTTCCCCCCATAATGTTCTGAACAGCGGTAGATTCTACCCCCAAATGGTCTTGCAAAATGCTGGCGTAGATTTGTCGAAAATCGTATTCAAACTTAATATCCCCGTTACTATCGAGGTCGCTCAATACAGGATTTTTACCCAAAATTCCGCCCCTCACCCCTGACCCTACTACAAATAGTGGTGCAGCCGAACCGTGGTCGGTACCCATGGTACCGTTTTGAGATACCCGTCGTCCAAATTCTGAAAACGTCATTACTACTACTTTATCTGCCAAGCCACGCTTCTCTAAATCTTTTTGAAAAGCAGCGACGGCGTCGGCTACGGTTCGGAGGAGGTTGGCGTGCGTACCTGTGTTAGTAGCATTCGCTACTACTTGGTTGGCGTGGGTATCAAATCCTCCAATCGTGGTGAGATAGATAGGAGTTTGAAGCCCACCGCCAATAAGTTCGCTCACAATTTTGAGCTGACTTGCCAAGTTGGTCGTAGGGTAAGTGTAAAGATTTTTGAGTGATTTATCCCATTTTTGCTTGATAATCCCCGAATAAGCCACCGATTGAGTGGCAATCTGACGCATAAATCGTAGCTCTTCGCCAGCGAAGGTATCAGGGACAGCTTCATTGTCGATGGTAGTGCCTGAAACTAGGTTATAAAAATTAGTGGGATTGCTAAACACCACTCCCGTTGAGCCCAAATCGGTTTGAATCAGCAATGATTCCACTGAGCCTAGCTGAATGGCCATAGGTTCTTGGGGAATTTGTAACGGAAAACCAGGGTAAAGCTTGGTCAAGTAACGCCCTACCCAACCTTCATCCCAGACCTCTGCGGCGTCCGAACCCGTCAACCAAATGTCGGTTGAACGGAAATGAGAACGGTTGGGATTGGCATAACCCACATTTTGAACAATGGTCAATTTGCCTTTGTCGTACAGCTCTTTGAAAGCCGACATTCCAGGGTTTAATCCCATTTGGCTATTGATGACCAATGCCTGCTCTTTTTTGATGGCGATATTGGCGCGTCTATTATAGTAAAGCGGGTTTTCGTAAGGGATAACGGTATTGAGACCATCGTTTCCACCTGCTAGTTGGACGAGCACGAGTATTTTTCCGTTGGTCGCTTCCATGTCTACGGCAAACGGATTATGAGCGAATGCTTTGACAGAAGTTCCGCCCATTCCAAAAGCGACTCCTCCCGACAATAAGCTTAATTGCTGTAAGAATTCTTTCCGATTCATGAGTTGTTAGCAGAGTTGAGGGGTTACGCAAATTGAAATTCGGGCAAACGCATGACGGCTCTTAGCAGTGCTTTAATTTGGTTTTCGGCTCCAGGAGTACTGGTCGACCAGTTGGCCAAAATAGTACTTCCCAAGAGGGTAGAAAGCAACGATTGCTTTTTGGTGGCACTGATAGGAAACTGCAAAAAAAGACTAACGATTTCGTCAACGAGTTTGGTAGCGTCTTCCGAACTTTTGAACGTACGAGCGTACGAAACGGGATTATTAATAAGCTTAAACTGCGTCGCTTTCGTGTTTCCCATGGTGTTGACGATATAGTCGGAAAGACTACCACGAGTGACAAAAGTGGTCGAACTAATCCAGTCACGTTGCCCCACCCATCCCTGCACGTCTGGAGGATAAAAAAGCTGCTGTTGAAGTGCTTGAGTTTGCGTATATATATAGGACCAGTCGTTGGTCGTATTTACTTGTTCGCGGGTCAAGTCAAAAGCTTTGAGAATGCCCACAGTGACTTCCATTGGATTTTTTATTTTAGCACCTCGGTACTGCGGGTTAAAAAACTCGTCGGAAGTTAGCATAAACTTTAGTACAGGCCGTATTTCGTAGTTATTTTTACGAAATACATCGGCCATTTGCTTTACAAAGGCCTCGTTAGGTTTATAGAAAACAAACTCTTTGAACAGTTTGCGACAAACGAACTCGGCGGCTTCGGGCTTTTCGAGGATGATATCTACCACATCGCCGTATTTATAATTGCCTGTTTTGCCAAAAATCGTTTTATTCGTATTAGCAAAACGGCTTTGGGTAAATACTGCATTTAGCCCAGTCACCTGCCAGCCTGTAAAAGCAAGGGCAGCTTGTTTGATGTCGTTTTCGGTGTAATTTCCTACGCCCAGGGTAAACAACTCCATGATTTCGCGGGCGTAGTTTTCGTTGGGACTGGTGCCACTACTCAAACGCCCGTCCAAATAAATTAGCATGGCGGGGTCGATGGAAACATCTTTGGTGAGTTGCCTAAAATTACCCCAAGCCGAACGCCGAAAAAGGTTGTTTTGGATGTATAAATGCTGCGGGTAATTTACTTTATCGCGGGCTGATACAAAGTGATTGTGCCAGAAAAGTGTCATTTTTTCTCGCATATTTGTGCCTTCTGACAGCATAAGGTCGTACCACCAATATGTCATAGCTCGGTAGCGGTCACCTTCGAGTGAGTTGTTGGTAGGCACTTCGTTGACCCATTCCCCAGGTGCGGTCGGAAGAGGTTGGTCAGCTAATAACTCTTTCTCGACAAAGTCATTAAGCGTTTTGTATGACAACGCTTTCTCAAGGTCTTTGCGAGAGTAGCCAAACAAGCAGCGAGATAGCAGGTGCTTGGCGTTGGAAACATCCCACACTGGCATAGTAGATAGTGATTAAAGGGTACTTTGCTGTTAGCATTTTAGGTTTGACAAAGGTATATAAAAAGGTTTAATAAAATGGGTAATCATTTTATAATCAGTGCAAAATATGCGTTTGTAGCTAATGGTCCAAAAGTAGCCATATCGTTTCAGTGAATCAATAATAAATAAACCAACTAGTCAGAAATGCAAGTAGAAGTTTGTGCGTTTTCAGTAGAGTCATGTTTGAATGCTCAGAAGGCGGGTGCGACCCGAATTGAATTGTGTGGAGGGCTTTATGAGGGTGGAACCACGCCTAGTTACGGCCTGATTAAAAGAGCAAGAGAAGCCACTACGCTTCAATTATACGTCATGATTCGTCCGAGAGGAGGAGATTTTTGCTACGATGATGAAGAGTTTTTAGTTATGAAAAACGATATTGAAGCGGTTAAAGAATTAGGTGCTGATGGTGTAGTATTTGGATTACTTTTGCCAACGGGCGAAGTAGACGAAACGCGTACAGCTGAATTGGTAGAACTAGCGAAGCCTTTGAATGTGACTTTCCATCGGGCGTTTGACGTTGCTAATGACCCTTTTGAGGCGTTAGAAGCGGTTATTCGGACGGGTGCAGTACGTATTTTGACCTCGGGGCAAGAAAATTCAGCCGTAGATGGGGCGGAACTGTTGGCGCAATTGGTCCAAAAAGCCGCAGGCCGAATAGACCTAATGGCAGGAAGTGGAGTCAATAATACAAATGCGGTGCAACTGGTACAAACGGGCATACAAGCACTCCACCTGACGGGCAAGGCCGCGCGTAAAGGCCAAATGGTGTATCAGAAAGAAAGAGTGAGCATGGCCTCTGTGTTACCTACCGACGAATACGAAGTTATTTACAGTGACACCCTCAAAATCAGGTCAGTAATAGAGGTTGTAAGTGGTGACAAGGTTAATTATTAAATTTTTTTATTAATTTAAATCGCTTATTATCTTACAAATAGATACCTTTGTTGCCGTAAACTACTCCTTCTTTTTGACAAACATGATTACCGAACCTTTAATGATTCAAGCACAAGCCGCTGACAGTAAATTGTCAAACGGTATGGTAGGTCAGGCTATCACCTACGAAAAAATTCCGACTCAGATTTATGCCGATGCCAAGGATGCTTCTCGCGCTGTAGCGCAAGAAATCGCTGACTTGATTCGAGCCAAACAGAAGGAAGGCAAAAATTGCGTGTTAGGATTGGCGACAGGGTCGTCACCTAAAACGGTGTATGCCGAACTTATCAAGATGCATCGTGAAGAAGGATTGAGTTTCAAAAACGTAGTGTCATTCAATTTGGACGAATACTACCCCATGCAGCCCGATTCGATTCATAGCTACGTGCGTTTCATGCGCGAGCAGTTGTTTGACCATGTAGATATTCCAAAAGAAAATTATTTTATCCCTGACGGGACGGTTCCTGCCGCTCTCATTGCTGATTTTGCCCAGCGTTACGACAATAAAATGAACGCAATGGGTGGTATCGATTTCCAACTTCTTGGAATTGGAGGAAACGGCCACATTGGTTTCAACGAACCAGGGTCATTGATTAATTCACGTACTCGCTTGATGACACTCGACCACTCTACCCGCGCTGCCGCAGCCATGGAGTTTGGCGGGCTTCATAATGTACCCAAAAAAGCGATTACGATGGGGGTTTCGTCCATTATGAACGCCAAGCGAGTAGTTTTGTTGGCCTGGGGTGAGCGCAAAGCACCAATGATTAAGTCGTCGGTAGAAGGCCCAGTGAGTGAGCTAGTTCCTGCATCTTACTTGCAAGCACATCCTAACGTAGCGTTTTTTGTAGATACACGCGCCGCTTCGGAGCTGACTCGCGTAAAATCACCGTGGTTGGTAGATACCGTTGAATGGGACAATTCAATGATTAAGAAGGCAGTAACGCACCTTTCTTTGACCCTTCAAAAACCAATTTTAAAACTCACTACCAAAGATTACAACGACAATGGGATGAGTGATATGTTAGCGGCGCACGGTTCGGCCTACGATATTAACATCAACGTTTTCAATCAGTTACAACATACTATTACAGGGTGGCCAGGAGGTAAACCAAACGCCGACGATACCCACCGTCCTGAACGCGCACATCCTGCGAAAAAACGGGTGATTCTCTTTAGCCCACACCCCGATGATGACATCATCTCGATGGGAGGAACGTTCCAACGTTTGGTAGACCAAGGTCACGAAGTTCATGTTGCTTACCAAACTTCAGGAAACATTGCAGTGGCCGATGACGAAGCCTTCCGCTTTATTGATTTCGTAGTAGACTACAACCAGCGATTTGGCATTGAGAGCCCTGAGGCAATGAAGATTTTTGAAGACGCAAAAGCGTTCTTGAAAAAGAAAAAAGACAGCGAAATTGATACGCCAGAGGTGCGCTATGTAAAAGGAATCATCCGTCGTGGAGAAGCAAAAGCCACCTGCCGCTTTGTAGGAACTGAGTACTTCCATTTTCTTGATATGCCGTTCTACGAAACAGGAACGGTGCAGAAAAAACCAATTGGGTCTGAGGATGTGAAAATCATCGCTGATTTGATTGAAGAAATCAAACCACACCAAATATACGCTGCGGGCGACTTTGCCGACCCTCACGGGACGCACAAGGTATGCTGGGATGCCATCGAAGCTGCTTTGGGACAATTGAAGCACAAAAACTTCATGAAGGACTGTTGGGTGTGGTTGTATCGCGGCGCGTGGGCGGAGTGGGATATACACGAAATCGAGATGGCGGTGCCAATGAGCCCCGATCAGGTGGTCAAAAAGCGTTTGGGAATTTTCAAACACCAATCACAAAAAGACGGGGTTGTATTTCAAGGCGAAGATTCGCGTGAGTTCTGGCAACGTGCTGAAGAACGCAACAGCGGAACTGCAAAACTCTACGACCAACTTGGCTTGGCCGAATACGAGGCAATGGAAGCATTTGTTCGTTGGCATTTTTAATTCCCTTTTAGGTTTCCAAGTTTGTTTTTACAGCGTCGGTCGGTAAATAACTGACCGACGTTTTTTGTGTAAAATCTATCTTTGTGTCTCAAATCGTCACTTATATGCTCACTATTGCGATGCAGTTAGGGGGCTAGCAGTGAGCCATTGGGAAGGCGGGGGGAGCCTGTTTCGAGCTAACTGCGTAAAACCCCATCCTGCTAGCCGTCCTTACAAAAACTACCCAACCAGTGTGAGCGTTTGTAAGACCTTCATCAACGAAAACGAACGCACTGTATACTTCAGCAACTTGATT
>JALQYJ010000058.1 GCA_023254175.1 Runella sp.
TTATCGGTTTCTGAAACTACTTTATTATCTAAACTCCAAACATAGCGGTTCATATTTCCTGTGAGTTCAAACTTTAATTCTTTTACTGGTGCATTTTGTGGCAAAGAAGTATTATTTGGCGATTTCAGCATTGCATAATTCAGCGTAACAATATCTGCCAAAGCATTGGCATTGTAGCGATTTGGGTCGTTTTCGCTTTGTTTGGGTTTGCTGTCGCCTGTAATTTCTGGATACATTACCACATTCATATCCATTTGGTTTAGGCTCATATTCATTCCCATATCGTCAAGGTCGCCATTCATTTTCATCATATCGTTCATCATTTTCATACCCTCAAAATACTTCAATCTTGGTTGGGGCGATTGTAATTGCTTAATGCCATTACCAATATACATTGATGCTGAATTGGTTCGGTCTTCGGTAGTTGCCAAAAACTCAAAAGCCGTATTTTCGGCTGGAATAGTTACAACAATATCGTAAGTTTCAGAAACGGCAATAATTAACCTATCCACTTCCACAGGTTCTACATCGTTGCCATCATTGGCAACTACGGTAATTTTCCCACCTGCATACGTAAGCCAAAAATAGGAAGATGCACCACCATTTGAAATTCTTAAACGAACTTTATCGCCTGCTTTTAATTCCTTGCCGTCAATGCTTTTTAAGTCAGAACTGGGTTTACCGTTCATCAATATTTTTTCATAATACACATCACTTACATCCATTGCCAACATTCTTTTCCATTCGTTTTTGAGTTTGGTTTTAAAATGTCCTGCTTTGATGGCTTCGCCATAACTCTGAACGGAATTTTTTTTCAACGCAGGGTAATCGTTGGCATTGTGCAACATTCTGTGAATGTTTTCAGGTTTTACGTTTGTCCATTCGCTTAAAACTATTGGTAAGGTCGGTAAATCATCAATTCCATTTCTAAATGTTTTATCGTCTGCTTTTTTAAGCATTACAAAGTTGCCATACATTCCAATTTGCTCTTGTAATCCTGAATGTGAATGATACCAATGTGTACCATTTTGTATTATTGGAAATTTATAAATATGGGTAGTGTTTGGCTTAATTGGCATTTGCGTAAGGTTGGGAACACCATCTTCTTTGTTGGGTAAAAATAAACCGTGCCAATGCAAAGAAGTTTCTTCTTTGAGCAAATTATGAACGTGAATTTCCGCTGTGTCGCCTTCGGTAAAAGTCAAAGTTGGCATAGGAATTTGTCCGTTTACCGCAATAGCTCGTTTTTCTTTCCCTGCAAAATTTACCAAAGTATCTTTTACATATAGGTCATAACGTACTACTTTTTGGGCGAATGTATTTGTAGTTGTCAATAGCAATATTGCTATCGGCAACAGTTTTTTATAAATATTTTTTTGATTATCCATTTTAAGAATTTCATCGTTAAAATTATTAATAGGGTAGCCGAAGGCTACCCTATATTTTTACTTAATTGTTTCAACTACTTTACCACAAGTAAGCATTTGAGAGCCGTAATATGGATTTTTAACTGCATTCTCTTTGCTCAGCCAATTGGCACCTTTTCCATCGTTTGCCATTGGGCAAAATTGATAGTAAGTAGGTGTTTCGGTTTTGGAAACTTTGATTAAAGCGTACATATTTTCTGAAAGGGGCATAAAATGGTCTCTTTGGTGTGAGGCATCTTTTGTGTCTGCAATGTGTTCAGCATCAAAAGCCAAATCTTTCATTACTTTCATCCAAACGGTATGTTCTTCGGTGGTTAATTTGTCCATTTTTACGGCATTGATTGCAGTAAGCAACTCCTTTGCTTTGGTAGATGAAGTATTTCCGTCAGTTTTTACCAAGGCATCTTTTACGGCAAAATAATTGTCAAAAACGGCTTTGAGTTGTGAAACATCTTGCCTTGTTTCTGTCATAGCCGAATGGTTATGTGTCGAATGGTCTTCTTTCACCTCCGTTTTTGGTGTTTCAACTTTTGCAACTGTTTGTGCTTTTCTTTCGTACTGGCAACAATCAGGCAATTTTGCATACACATCATTTGGGGCAAGAAATTTTTCGCTATCATAACCACTCAATGCTATGCGTTTCAAGATTTCGTCTGGATTGGTTAGCTTTGCATCGTAAGTGATGGTTGCCATTTTGGTGTCCTTATTCCAATCTACTTTGACAACTTTACTCTTATTTCCTGCTTTTTCAATGGTTGTTTCACACATACCACAATTACCGTATATTTTTACGCTTTCGGTTTTAGCGTTTTTGATTTGAGCGTTACACGCTGTGAACGATAGCAATACAGATATTGCCATCAATATTTTTATTGATTTCATTTTTTGAAAATTTAAACTTTGATAAATAATTGATTTTGAAAGCAATGTTTTTGCTTTCGATTAGACAGACCTCTGGTGTCAAGGTAAGAAATTAGCCTATATTAGGCGGTGTCCAAATGGATTTAAAACCATCAGAAAGATAGTTTTCGTTGTAGTAATTTTTTATTTTTTTGCTTTCAGCAAAGTAGGTTTTTACTTTTGTTTCAGTCCAAAATGGTAATGCAAAAGAACAATGATTTGTTGGGCAACTGCAATTTGAATTATTGCATTTTCCGTTACAACTATTTTTGTCTTTGTCGCTTTTAGACTTATGATTTTTGCAACAGTCTTTTTTGCTATTTTTTTCGGTTTCTGATTTTTTGCAACAAGATTTTTCTGTTTTTGTTGATTTTGTTCCACAAGCATAAGTCAGCGTTGGCGTCGCAAAGAAACCAAGTGTCAAGATGACGAGTAATATGTGAAACTTTTTTGTCATTCTCTTTTAAAAACGGTCAAAGTTACAAATTATTTTCTATTTGTTGTACTTCTGTTGAAGTTTTTACGGTCGCTGTTAGAATAGCCGATAACGTTTGGCGGTATGGCCAGTAAGGGATTACGAGGCGAAAACTTATCAGTTTACACTACCATTTTTTACGAGCCACAAACCTTCGCATACCACTGTTACCCTTATTGGCTATACCGCTTGTTAGCAATAGTGCGAGTTTATATGCAAGGTTCATTTTATTTTTTCTCCGGATCACTAAGCTCTGTTTTTAAATTATAGGCTAATCTTAAAGATCCATCCGGTTGACGTTCATAAATTGCAACAGCTGCATTTCTTTTAATGATAGTATCTCCAGTTTCATTTTGAATATAGGATTGAATTTGAATTACTTCAACGGTAATAAATTTTTTTGATTGCCAAATTTTTTGAATTTTATTTTCTTGATGTAAATATTTCCTTTGTACTGTTTGACTGCTCAATAAAGCCTTTATCTCTTCTCGGCCTGAATAGATTTTTCCCCCCTCAATTCTAATACCGTCTTCAGTGAACAAATCAGCGTTCGCCGTTCTATGACCTGTAAGGATATTGTTGTTCCACGTCGTGTTTAATTGTTCTAATGCTTTCAGATCATTTTCCATAGACAATTTTTCCTGGCATGATGTTAAAATCATTATCAATAAAATTAAGTTCCAAGCTATTTGTTTCATAAGTCTTTTGTTAGTTGATTATTTTAGTTTTAAATATTCTAATTAGGTAAATGCAGCATTATTGCTCCCAAATATACGAAAGTTTTGCAGTAATTTCAAAGTATTTGCTGTACTATTTTTATTTATTACGGTATTATTCGTGCCGTAGTTTTCGTATTGTTGGCTACTGTTACTTATTTTACTATAGCTAAAAAATGGCTTTCAGATTTCCAAATTTATCGCAACGACGAATCGTTCTTTTTTAGTTTCAAAGAGTCGAAAGGACTCTTGATATTCTCGAGGGTGCGCTTGCTCACGTGGGTGTAGCGGAGGGTCGTTTTGATGTCGTTATGACCGAGTAGCTCTTGAATCAGCTTAATATCTGTGCCTGCTTCGTGCAAATGAGTGGCATAACTGTGGCGCAAGCTATGAAAGGTCACATTTTGTATAATCTTGGCAGCATCTTTGGCCCGATGAAAAATACTCTGTAAACTTCGTGTACTGTATGGCTCGCCGTTGTATTGTCCCTCAAAAAGCCAATCTTTGGGTTGATACACTACATAGTACTTTCTCAAAAGCTCCAAAATACCTTCTGACAAGGCCACCGAACGGTCTTTTTTGCCTTTTGCGCCTCTGATATTGATCACCATTCGAGCCGAGTGGATGTCTTTGATGCGGAGATTGACCACCTCACTGACGCGTAAGCCCGCCGAGTAGGCCAAGTAAATCATGGTCTTGTGTTTGAGATTTTCGAGTTGAGTAAAAAGTTTTTCCACTTGACTAATAGCCAATACGTTGGGCAAAATAATTTTCTTTTTAGGCCGTGGTATTTCTACAAAAAAACGTTCTCTTTTCAGCACTTGCTCAAAGTAAAACTTTATGGCATTGATACGGCTGTGGAGGGTGTTTTCGGAGAGTTTGAGGGTGTTGGTACAGTACAAAAAATAATCGCGCAGGCGTTCAGATGTGAGACCATCCACAGGGTTGTTTTTCAATACATACAGTAGTTGTGCAAACTCGTTGCGGTAGGTCCGAATCGTACTCGGGCTATAGGCTTTGAGTTCGAGGGTCTCAATCAGCCTTAGTAAAGCAGGCTGATTGATGGCATGGATGTGTAATAGTACTTCTTTGCCCACAGGCTCGGTTTTGAGGCCAAACCGCTCGCGGTAGGCAGGCGTGTCGAGTACGTACCAAGCTTTTTTGGTATTGCTCCACTTCACGCCTGTAAGTCTTCGTACAAGTGCTTGTTGCTGGCTATTGAACGGAAAACGAATCAATATCACGGGCTTATCGTGGTGTTCGGCCAATTCAAACTGCCATTCTTGGGGTATGGGCGGGAGCGGGTTATTCGGCATGGGTGTCGGTGCGTTTGTC
This sequence comes from Runella sp., assembly GCA_023254175.1. Taxonomy (GTDB): domain Bacteria; phylum Bacteroidota; class Bacteroidia; order Cytophagales; family Spirosomataceae; genus Runella. Next base: position 4,854 of record JALQYJ010000058.1, read on the forward strand.
AAGCATGATAAGTTGGTCAGCTATGATTTCAGTCACGTAGCGTTTATCGCCTTCTTTGGTGTCGTAGCTGCGGGTTTTTAGTTTACCTTCGATATACACCATACTGCCTTTGTGGAGGTAGTTTTGGGCCAGTTCGGCCAAATTCCGCCAAAGCACTACGGTATGCCATTCGGTTTCGGAGTGGGTTTGTCCGTTTTTGTCTTTAAAAGAATCGGTTGTTGCCAACGACAACTTAGCTACCTTTATACCACCTTCTAAAGTCTGTATTTCAGGCGTTTTACCCAGATTACCAATCAACGTTACTTTGTTAAGCCCTCGCATCATTGAAAAATCGTATGTTGAGAACAGATGAGTAAAAATACTAAAAAAACAGATAGGTTGGATATATCTTTCTTCTACCTTCGCACTGAATTTTATCAGTAAACTTAGTGCCAACATGGAAAGCCTTACCCCCAAGCCCGCTTTACTTCCTCATCCCGTCAGAATCGTGACGGCAGCCAGCCTTTTCGACGGCCACGATGCCGCCATCAATATCATGCGACGCCTCATGCAAGCATCGGGCGCAGAGGTAATTCATTTGGGCCACAATCGTTCCGTGCAGGAGATTGTGGAGTGCGCCATCCAAGAAGATGTGCAGGGCATTGCCGTCACGAGCTATCAAGGCGGCCACGTGGAGTTTTTTAAATACATGTACGATTTGTTGCAAGAACGCGGCGCGGGCCACATAAAGATTTTTGGTGGGGGAGGAGGAACAATTTTGCCCAACGAAATCGCCGAACTGCACGCCTACGGCATTACCCGCCTCTATTCCCCCGACGATGGCCGCGCTATGGGGTTACAGGGAATGATTGATGATTTACTAAAACAGTGCAGCCCCCTTACCCCCAATGAGGGAATTCATAGTTCTGCTATTGAGGGCAAGGGGGCTGTTAATCATCAGTCAATCGCCCAATTAATCTCTCAGGCCGAAAACGGCGTTTTTACTCCCCCATTGGGGGCTGGGGGGCTGGGGCTGGTTCTCGGCATCACAGGTACGGGCGGGGCAGGAAAATCGTCGTTGGTGGACGAACTCATCCGACGATTTTTACTCGATTTTGAGGATAAAACCTTGGCTATTATTTCGGTAGACCCCTCCAAACGCAAAACGGGTGGGGCTTTGCTGGGCGACCGTATTCGGATGAACTCCCTACATCCCGACATCGCCAAAGGACGGGTCTATATGCGTTCGTTGGCTACACGTCAGTCCAATCTATCGCTGAGTCGGCACGTACAAGATGCCATTGATATTTGTAAAACGGCTCATTTCGACCTAATTATCGTTGAAACCTCGGGCATTGGCCAATCCGATACCGAAATTACCGAACATTCCGACGTCTCGCTGTACGTGATGACGGCGGAGTACGGTGCCGCTACGCAGTTGGAAAAAATCGACATGCTCGACTTCGCCGACCTCATTGCCATCAATAAATTCGACAAACGTGGCTCGCTCGACGCCCTGCGCGACGTCCGTAAACAATACCGCCGCAATCATAATATCTGGGACGTCCCCGACGACCAGCTGCCCATCATTGGCACTATGGCCAGTCAATTCAACGACGAAGGCATGAACACGCTCTACGCCAAAGTATTGGAGTTTATGGAGAGCCGGGGGCAATGGGTAAAGGAAGAGGGAAAAATCAAAAAATCGTCCTTCGTCCCTCGTCCCCCATCATTCGGCATCATTCCTTCCGACCGCGTGCGGTATTTGGCCGAAATTGTGGAAAATGCCCGTGCGTACGAGCAATTTGTCAACGACCAATGCGCCATTGCGCGGCAATTGTACCAGTTGGACGGTACGCTCAAAACGTTGTCAACTTTCCCGAATGTTGACAACGTGGAAGACCTCAGAGGCATTTACCGCGATTTGGAGGCTCGTTTGCACTATGACTGCAAGCGCTTACTCGAACAGTGGCCCGAAACGGTTAAGAAATACCGCGCCGAAAAGTACCAATTCAAAGTCCGTGACCGTATCATCGAACAAGACCTGTGGTACGAAACGCTGTCGCACCTCAAAATTCCCAAAATAGCTCTGCCCAAGTACCACGATTGGGGCGATATTTTACGGTGGTTGCTGACCGAAAATATACCTGGTGAATACCCCTATACGTCGGGTGTGTTTCCGCTCAAACGTGAGGGCGAAGACCCCACTCGGATGTTTGCGGGGGAAGGCGGCCCCGAACGCACCAACCGCCGTTTCCACTACGTATCGAAGGGAATGGCCGCTAAACGCCTTTCCACTGCCTTCGATTCGGTGACACTCTACGGCGAAGACCCAGATTTACGGCCTGATATATACGGAAAAGTCGGAAACTCGGGCGTAAGTGTCTGCACCCTCGACGACGCCAAAAAACTATACAGTGGCTTTGATCTGTGCGACCCTAACACTTCGGTTTCGATGACCATCAACGGCCCCGCGCCCATTATTCTGGCTTTTTTCTTAAATGCGGCTATTGATCAGCAGTGTGAGAAGTGGCTGAACGAACAGCCCCTACTCCCCCAATGGGGGCTTTATAAACAGCAGGGAGTAACTCCCCATTGGGGCAGGGAGGCTATTCCCGAAGGCAACAACGGCCTTGGCTTGGCGCTCCTCGGTACCACGGGCGACCAAGTAGTGCCTGCCGAAGTCTATCAAAAAATCAAAGCCGATACTTTGCGCCAAGTACGCGGAACGGTACAAGCCGACATCCTGAAAGAAGACCAAGCGCAGAACACCTGTATCTTTAGTACGGAGTTTGCCCTTAAACTCATGGGCGACATTCAGCAGTATTTTATTGAAAACCAAGTTCGAAATTTCTATTCGGTTTCGATTTCGGGCTACCACATTGCCGAGGCAGGAGCAAACCCTATATCGCAGTTGGCATTTACGTTGTCCAACGGCTTCACATTTGTGGAATACTACCTCAGTCGTGGAATGCACATCGACGATTTTGCGCCTAATCTGTCTTTTTTCTTCTCCAACGGAATGGACCCTGAGTACACCGTTTTGGGGCGTGTGGCGCGTCGGATTTGGGCCAAAGCCATGAAAAACAAGTACAAAGGCAACGACCGTAGCCAAAAACTCAAGTACCACATTCAGACCTCAGGGCGGAGTTTGCACGCGCAAGAGATTGCTTTCAACGACATCCGAACTACCTTGCAGGCGTTGTTGGCGATTTATGACAATTGCAACTCACTGCA